>JANQOL010000042.1 GCA_028289675.1 Pirellulaceae bacterium | reverse complement strand
GTACTTCGTACTGCAGCCACCTTTAGAGACACTGCTATCTTCCGCAAAGATCGATTTTCCCTTCCCGCCGTTCCCTTACCAGTTCGAAGGGATCGCGTTCCTGTTTCCGCGAGAGACGGCCATCCTGGCCGACGAAATGGGTTTGGGGAAAACCATGCAGGCGATTACCACCATTCGGATGCTGCTGTTGGCAGGACAGCTGAGAAATGTCTTGCTAGTGTGTCCCAAACCGTTGGTCACGAATTGGGTGCGCGAGTTCCGTTTATGGGCTCCAGAGATTCCGGTGACGGTGATTGAAGGAGACGCGGCCAAGCGCAATTGGATCTGGAGTCAGCATCAGGCGCCAGTTCGCATTGCCAACTACGAATTGCTGATGCGAGATCGTGACGTCTTGGATGACCCCGAGGCACATTTTGATTTGGTCATGCTAGACGAGGCGCAGCGTATCAAAAATCGTAACAGTACGACCGCGCAGATTGTCAGGCAACTCCCACGCAGTCGATCTTGGGCACTGACGGGAACTCCCATCGAAAACTCAGTAGAGGATCTGGTTAGTATCTTCGAATTTCTATCACCGGGCTATCTGCGCAGTGAGATGAACCTGAAATCGATTGGCAAGGCCACTCGAGACTTTATCATTCGCCGCACCAAGGACCAGGTGCTGACCGAGATGCCGCCCAAGATGTTTCGAGATGAACAATTGGAACTGACACCGGCGCAATGGGACAGCTATCGAGGCGCCGAGGACGAAGGCGTCGTTCAACTGGAAGATCTTGGCGAAACCCTGACCATCCAACATGTGTTCGAGCTCGTTTTGCGGCTAAAGCAAATCTGCAACTTCGACCCGGCTACGGGCGCAAGCTGCAAACTGGAACGCCTGGAGGCGGACATGGAGGAGATCGCGGCCAGCGGTCACAAAGCCATCGTTTTCAGCCAGTGGGTAGAAACGCTGGAGAAAATCGCTGAGCCGCTACGGCGTTTTCGGCCCGCCCAATACCATGGCCGCATCCCATCTCATAAACGAGATGCGGTGATTCAGCAGTTCAAAGAAGATCCACGGCAGCACGTGATTTTGATGAGCTATGGAGCCGGCAGCGTGGGACTCAATCTGCAGTTCTGCCAGTACGTGTTTCTCTTTGACCGCTGGTGGAATCCAGCCATTGAAGATCAAGCCGTCAATCGGGCGCACCGGATCGGCGCGGTGGGCCCGGTGACCGTCACGCGCATGATGGCCGCCGACACCATCGAGCAGCGCATTCACGACGTCCTGGAACAAAAACGTGAGCTGTTCAATCAGCTGTTCGCGGAAACCAGTGCTCCACGGTCGGTGGGCTTGAGCCAAGACGAGATCTTCGGACTGTTTCAGCTGACGACGCCCAAGTCCAAACAGCAACGCGCGGCCTGAGGAAAATCACTCCTGATCGACCTGTCCCGGCTCAACCTGTTCCTGGGGTTCAAGCATGCGGCGCAAGTAGCGTAGGCGCAATCGATTTCCGGCCTCTTGAGGGCTGGGCTGAGCGGTCAGATGCTCGGTGGCCTCCTCCAATTTCCCCTGCTCTTGATACAACCTGGCCAAGCTGAAGTGGCTGATTGGATGCCAAGCCAGCGCGAACTCGTTGTCTGTGCCCAAGACACGATTCTTGAACCAACGTTCGGCGGCCGCGTAATTTCCGCGGTCAAAGTGCAACTGGGCCATTAGGAAAGCGGCATCAACCTTGGCCTTGCTGAAGATGTATTGCGCGTGCTGCAGACGCATTTGGTAGTTCTTGAGTTCCTCGTTGGGTAGCCTGGGCATCCCCAGTGCCTTTTGCACGTCGGGGTCGTAGGCCAATTTGGAGATGGTTTCATCGTCAGTGCGCGTGTCCATGTACATCGACAACGCGCCCTGCCGATCCAACGTGTTCTCAAAATTCCCAAACAGATGGTTCAAACGTCCGTTAGCGGCCGGATTATCGAGCAGCCAAACACCGTGCCGCACCATGTACGAATTGGTGAACTCGGACAAGTTGCGTAGCCGCTCGCGGACCGAGGCCGCTTGAACCTGCGACATGAGCGCCAGATCCCACAAGCGCACCGGCGCGTCCTCTACAACTTGATTCAATCGCTGTTGCAAAGCGTCAAAATCGCAGTAGGTCACCATCCGCTCGTCACTGAGCAGCGCGGACTGCAGCAATTTCATCCGCGCGCTGCCCGCGACTGGAGGTGAATCGATCAACAGTTCGATGGATTCTAGGTCTTGTTGCGAGAAGGCGTAGTCGAATTGGCCCGGCAAGTCCAAACGCCGCAGGATGCGTTCCGTGCTGCGGGCTTCGGCCAGCGTGGCGAATTCACCCGTGTCGGGGTTGAGTACCGGCATCGCCAACTTACTCTCAAAAACCACCATCGAATCGCCAGCCAGGACACCGATGGCCCATATTCGCGACGGACCAGAGGGAGATCGAATCGCAATCCAAGCCGTTTCAATTTCGCGCTGTTCCGCCAACGCAGTGAACACGCGCCCCCGTTCAATAAAATCACCGTTGGAAAACAGAACGGTCTCCCAAGGTAAATATCCATAGCCGAGTCCGTTGTCGCTGACCGGCAGGGTGGGTAAGACCGTCGTTTCTTCCACACTGGATGCTTCCGTCTCCAACACAACGTTGCGCATCGTCCAATCAAATAACTTGCATGCCTCTTCCAGTTTCAGTGCTTCCGCATCGGTCAGATTGGCGGCCTTCTTTTCGTAGGCACTCGCCAACAAAGTATCGCGCAGCGGAAAATCCACGATCCACTCCGACAACTTGCTCAACAGCCGGCGTTCAAACAGATAGTCGGTGTCCCAATATCCAAACTGCAACGCGACGGGGTTGTCACTACCAATCACTTGCAAGAGCTCACTAGGCAACTCCCGCAACAATGGAGAGGGAGAGTAGCCGGCGCTGGCTGGGTCGATCGTCTGGAGCCAGGTATTGAGTTCCAGTTGCACTTCTTTGCTGGCGAGTTCCCGGTTCAGAGGCGTCATCTGCGCGAGAAAGCGCATCGCCTTGCGCAGGCTGTCAGTTTTCGTTTTGCTTTCAGCCAGCTTTTGCGAGATCTCTTCCGTCGCATTTCGTTTCTGTCGCGTGAAACAGCCTGATAGGCCCAGCAGCAAGATGGCTAGCAAGATGGCACCGCACCACTGCTTCGCCCGGCAACACTGGCGCCCTGCAAAGCGGACCTGGAAAATAGCTTGTGCGTCGGAAGAGGCCGCGGCTCGCCAAGCGTGAATTGAGTGCAACATGAATTCGAACTGGGGAGGAAAAGGTTTGAGTTGGGCGACCGATCGCGGCGGCCGTTGGCGGCTACCACTGGGCCGACAATTGGGCCAGCTCTCGTAACTGTGCAAGTAAGGGCTGTACGCTGTCTAGAGGTACCATGTTCGGCCCATCGCTGGGTGACTGGTCGGGATTTGGGTGAGTTTCCAAAAACACGGCGTCAACGCCAACAGCCACAGCAGCTCGAGCCAGAGGACTGACCATGCGCCGATTACCTCCGGTGGCTCCCCCCAGTCCGCCTGGCTGCTGAACCGAATGGGTTGCGTCAAAAACGACCGGGGCTCCCCACGCTCGCATGGTGACCAAGGCTTGCATGTCGTTGACCAACCGACCGTATCCAAAAAATGTCCCTCGCTCGCACAACAGAGTACCCACGGCGCCGCCAGCTCGCAGCTTCTCCAGTACGTACCGCATGTCGTCGGGTGCCATGAACTGGCCTTTTTTCACATTGATTGGGCGATCCGTAGCTGCAGCGGCCAACAATAAATCGGTCTGCCGGGCCAGGAACGCGGGGATCTGCAGGAGATGGCAAACCTCTGCCACCGCAGCCGCTTGCTCGGGGAGGTGCACGTCGGTCGTCGTCGGCAATTCCAGTTGCCGATTCACGTCCGCCAGAATGTCCAATCCAGCCTCCATTCCGACACCACGAAAAGCGTCACCGCTAGTTCGATTCGCCTTGTCGAAGGAAGCTTTGAAGACCAGCGGCAATTGCAACGCGTGCGCGATCTGCTTCAAGCGCTCGGCGATGCGCAACGTCAGCTCGCGCGACTCGATCACACAGGGTCCGGCAATGATGGTCAGCGGAGACGCAGCGCGGCCACATTCGATCCCGCCAATGCGTACTGGTTGAATGGGTGTACCTGCGTCCGATTCGGTCACGTGAGCTCCGCTGGTTGAAGCAAGGTTAGTCGTTTCCGCAGCACTTCCACTTTCAATGGCAAGACACCGCCGGGGTCACCATCCAACTGGTAGGGCACGTCTTGCATTGGCTGGCCGTGTTGATCCAAGGGGGCTTCAATCACCATTTCCGAACAGCGCCGGTGTTCAAAGCCGGTCAATCTTTGATGGGAACGCCACCACAGACGCCAAAGGTATGCCATACCGTAGGTGATCCCGCTGTTTTTGAAAGTGCAGATGTCTAGCAGTCCATCCGTGGGATCCGCCTGAGGGCAAAAATCGAGGGCAGCTCCGTAGCGTGGGACGTTGAATACGAACAACCAGGCCGCGGTATGTGGCTCGGCATCACCGCCAGCGCGGAATGGAATTTTCGGAAAGCGATACTCCCTCATCGTCTGTAACACGGGCTGCGCGTAAGACCAGCGGGTGATATGTCCGGTGCGCCGCGCGTGCGTTAACTGGACGACTCGCGCATCAAATCCACAGCTGAGCACCACCAAAAAGATCTTGCCCCCGGCGGAGCCCACATCCAACGCCTGCGACCGACCTTTGAGCAACGCAGCGCAGGCTTGCCGCACATCAGCGGTCAGCCCCATATGTTTGGCCAGCAAGTTTTCGGTGCCCATCGGGAACAACAGCAGAGGCAATTCGGCGGGCAGTAGATTGGCTAGTACGGCGGCCGTACCGTCTCCGCCAGCAGCCACCACTGCCCGCAGATTGCCTGCCTGCAAACCGGAGACACTGCGCGCTCGTACCGTTTCCAAATCGTCGTAGACGTCGCAAGCCAGTCCTTTTGCAACGATGGCCTCGCGCAACTGAGTCACGCGAACCGACGAGTCGCCACTGCCAGATTTGGGATTGGCCGCGATGATGACGTGCTGATCTTTGGAATTCATCGCGCGGCTGCGGGAGAAACGCGGGCCAAGTGGGATCTGTTAGCGATCCGAACAATCCAGGTTCATCGGCCAACCACCGGTAACTTGATGCACCGTCGAACAACCGATCTCACTACCAGCGCGGCGAGCAGGCAAACAAGAACTAGCGCCAGTGGGTGCGAGGGCTGAACGAAATAGTGGCTGATGGAGTTTGGGGGCGCAAGTTCCACCGCGTGACCAGGGTGCGCCGTCACCGGAGACGCGACTAGAGCCATCAGGAAGAACATGATCGGCCGAATGAACTGGTGCATGCGCGCTCCTATGTGTTGTTGGTCCCAGGATCACCGGGGTTGAGCTGTGAATTGACCAGATCCACGGGAATAGGGATTCCTTTTAACACACCCTCCACGGCCAACGACTCGCGGACAAACCCCTGGAACTTCGTCACGACGATACGGTTACGGCGCAGTTTCGTCATCTGACACATCAATACCAATCGGTCGCCCGGAATGACTGGGTCGCGAAAGCGAACATCCTCCAGACCACCGAAGCCAACCATGTCGGCGCCCAACAGGTCGTGCTTCTGGGAAAAGTAGCTGCACATCTGGGCGGCAGCTTCCAGCATGACCACGCCTGGCATCAACGGCATGTCGGGCATGTGCCCCCGCACCCAGAACTCGTCGAAGGTGATGTCTTTGTAGCCCACACAGATATGCCGCTCGAGGTCTTCGTAGATGATGGCGGTCAGCTGCTCCATCTCGAAGCGCTGCGGGTTGTAGTTGCGAATCTCCTCCTGATCGGCAATCACATGAGTGAAATCGAGCTGCCGAGGATCTAGGATCAGGTCGCGTGCGGCCAAAACAAAAGGACTCCCAAGTCCAACTGACAAATTCCAGGTGAAGAGCTGCTGCCAAACCGGTTCGCCGACAACATCCGTCCAAGTTAGCCGCCGCACATCTGATCGAAAGATCGCATGTGTCGGTATTGACGCGTTCGCAACGGATAGCGAGTGGGCGTCATTGCGACGCCTAAGTGCGGACCTTCTTGCGTTTCGCCTTGCGAGCTTTTGCATTGGCCGGCCGGGCGCCGTGGTTCGCTTTCTTCAGTTTACGGTGAGGCTTACTCATTACTTCTGCTCCAGTCTGTGCGAGGTTCTTTTTTCTTGATCGGGCTTCTTGCCTACCGCTGCATTAAACCGCCCATTCGAGGGGGCAAATAGCCACGTGTCCAAGGACGGCTCGATCGCTTTGGTTGGCTCGGCTCAGCATGTCTGTGTTGGAGGGACTCAACTGCGACCCGATAAGGTATCAGCTAACCTGGGTTGCGGAAAGGCATTTCGCCGTCCGGAAACATCCGCCAATCGCGGTTTTAGCGAATCTGCGAGGATTGGATGAACCAGCCGTTGTAGAGCGCCGAGCGAGTTTCTAGCGCCAATTTGGCAAACTTCGCGTTTAGCTTAAAATGAATAGAGTCAAGTTACCCAAGGACTTTGCTCTACTAGTGTCTTCTCATCCTCAGCGTAGGACGCTGAACGGGTTACTCGCCGAACTTCTCCGAACTGAATTACCTCCTGGGGCCCGACTCCGGCCAATCCCAGGCGGGCAACCGATCCTGGACCGCACCGCCCGTTTTGGTGTTTGGTAAGTTGGAAACGCATGGGACAGCAGAATTCTTCTTCCAGACAGCAGTCCACCCCAGGTAGCGATGTGCATTCCGAACTTGGTGCCGGCAATGAGATCCGTTTTGATCCGGTCGACACCGACGCTGATGAACTTCAACTGGCGCCCCTGCAAAGCGAATTACCGGAACTGCAGCCCGAGGACTCTGCAAGTCCCGAAATAGACTTCGAGCCATTTGCGGAGGCCATCCAGGAGCCAACCCCGTTGACTCCACTGGAGGTCGACGAGGCAGAGGCCGGCTTGCCCGATTCGGAAGCCTTGGTGCAGGCTATGCCGGTTACCGCACCCACAGCGCAAGCAAACGAAGCTGTGCACGCCAACGAAGCAGCACAGGCAAACGACGAACCGGATGTGCGTGAGCGGCAGTTAGCATCGTCGGCCAAACGCAGGTTTTTCCTGGCGGCCGCCCCCAGCTGGCTGATCAGCTTGATGGTGCATCTGGTACTGCTGCTGGCACTGGCGGCCGTGACGCTGGATCCGCTGCAATCAGCGATCAGTGTGTTGCAGGCCAGTGTTTCCCAAAATGAGGCTGCCTTGGAAGAATTCGATATCCAAGGACCGACTCTGGATTCACCCAGCGACCAATTGGATGCGGAATTGGCCGTACCCGACCCCACTTTGGGTCAAGTCGTTTCGCTACCCGACTTGCAGTCCCCCATGATGGCCTCTTTCGATACGCAACTAGATTCGCTGGAGATGAACAGTATCACCGAGAGCATTCTCCCCACGTCGGCGCTAAAGTCATCGGCCATGGCCCAAATATCCGTGGCCCTCAACAGCCGCTCATCGGCGGCCAAGAGCGAGATGTTAGAGAAGTTCGGCGGCAACGCGGCCAGCGAGAAAGCGGTTGCCATGGCATTGAAGTGGATCGCCGGACACCAGGCGACCGATGGTGGCTGGAACTTCACTCACTCCGCCATTTGCGGCAACCAATGCAAAGACAGCGGTGACCTGTTCGTGGCCCGCAACGGGGCTACGGCCATGGCCCTGCTACCTTTTTTGGGCGCTGGCCAAACGCACATCGAAGGCCAATACAAAGATGTCGTGAAGCGTGGGTTGGCCTACTTGATCAATCGTATGCAGGTCTCTTCAAGTGGTGGGTTGCCTGTTGGTTCATGGCACGAACCGGGTGGTCGCATGTACTCGCACGGCTTGGCGGCGATTACCGTTTGCGAAGCCTATGCCATGACCGGTGACCCCGATCTTCAGCAAGCCGCTCAGCTCTCGCTCAACTACTTGATCACCGCCCAGGACACTCGCGGTGGAGGATGGCGCTATGTCCCAGGGAGTCCGGGAGACACATCGGTCGTTGGCTGGTGCTTGATGGCGCTGAAGAGCGGCAAGATGGGCCGTCTTTCTGTTCCCGATGCCACGTTCCAAGGCGCCGACCGCTTCCTGACTTACGCCAGTGTCAACAACGGCGCTTACTTCGGGTACACGAAACCTGAATCCGACCTGGATCGCGTGCAGACCACCACTGCCGTGGGATTGCTGTGCCGCATGTACTTGGGCTACCCCAAGGAGCACCGAGGTATGCAAGAGGGCATTAAGTTCCTGTCGGAGCGCGGACCGAAACTGAACGACTTGTACTACAGCTACTATGCGACGCAGATCATGCGGCATCACGGCGGTCCCCTCTGGGAAAAATGGAATGCCGAAATGCGAGATCAGTTGATCGCCGAGCAAGAGCAGAAGGGGCACGCGGCTGGCAGCTGGCATTTTGGAGGTGCCCACAGCAGTAAAGGCGGTCGACTCTACTCAACCTCTCTAGCCGCGATGATTCTCGAGGTTTACTATCGCCACATGCCCCTGTACAGCGAACGCTCTTCGGACGACGACTTCAAGATCTAGCGTCTCGAGTACGTTTCCCCAAAAGCTCAATGGCACATTGCCGATTTGAGCATCAATTTCGCTCGCCCTGCACGCACCACGCTCAGACGGCGCGCCCGGAGCGTCTTGACTTGGTGGAGCCATTTCGACGAAATGGGCCACTGCCGCCGTTGACGACGCAAGCCCAGTGTCCGTGCGGCTGGCACTACTTTGGGAAAATCGGCGACTGGCCTCAGAAACGTATATACTGAGAGATGTTGCGATCGTGGCGACCAGTACGATTGGCTCGTAGCAGGCCGCCAAAGTTGTCGAATTTCTACCCAACTATGCTCCGGAGCTGGCGAACATGATGCGTTTTCTCTCGGCGCCTCACATTGTTGATCTGTGCCATCGCCTACCGCACAGGCTTGCTGGTTGTGCCAGGTGTGGCCTCATCATATGGTTGGGGATCGGCTGTCTGACAAATGGCGCGCCACTGATCGCCCAGGATGTGGCAGCCACCCGTCGCATGAGCGAGCGCGTCGACGAATTGTTGGAGGCCCACCTGCAAGAGCTGGGATGGCAAGCGTCGGGTCCTGCCTCCGATGCCGCTTTCTTTCGCCGCAGTTATCT
>JANQOL010000848.1 GCA_028289675.1 Pirellulaceae bacterium | reverse complement strand
CGGATGTTACCAACCAAGAGCTGACGATCACCTACTCCGTTCACAACCTGACAACCGAGTACCTCACGGACGTCACATTGGCGGCCCCACTCGCCACCGGTGTCCAGCTGGTGAGCGCTTCCGGAAATCCACAAGTATCCGGTCAAACGCTGACCTGGGATGTCACTGAGCTGGGTCCGCTGGAGACTGCAGCGTTTGAGGTCCAAATTAGCCTGGCTGATGCGAGCGTGACCTCGCTTGATGAAGGAGCAACGGCCACAGGATTCTTGAACTTCAGCGAAGAGTACGTCGACGCTGCGAATCCGATTGAGCTGCGGACGGACACGATCGACTCACAGTACCTGGCCTCAACCATAGACGCGAACTGGGAGGACCCGTTTATTCAGGCGAAGGCAGCGGAGTTGAACCAGGACCCAGACGAGATCTTCGCCTTCGTGAATGAGCAAGTGGCCTATGAGTCGTACCTGGGCAGCCTGCGGGGTGCTCGCGGCGCCATGTGGAGCCAAGCGGCCAACTCCTTGGACCAATCCAGCCTGCTCATTGGGCTGTTACGCTACTCAGGAATTCCAGCCCGGTATGTCGAGGGCACTTTGGAAACCGGCGTCGCGCAAGACCTAATCTTGTCTATGTTCCCGGATCCTCTGCGGGTTATCAGTTTCGTCCCCGATGAAGCCGAACGCAGTCAGCCACAGAATGATCCAGCACTGCTGGCTGAAACACAGCGGCACTATTGGGTCCAATTCGACGCCGGCGACGGCTTCATTGATGCCGATCCGACGGTTCCGGGAGCAGTGTTGGGTGAGTCATTCGCAGTGTCCGAGTCCCTGTTCGCGGAGATTGACACATCGCTTCGTTATGAAGTCAATATCGCGCTCGACCGCGAGATCGCCAACACGGCTTCCAGTCTGTTCGGCGGCGGTGCTTCACTCAATCGAAAAAGCGTGCTCTCGCTGACTTACAGCAGTGTCGAGCTGGTCGGCAGACCTGTCACTTTCGGACAGGTCGTCGACCGCAGTGTCGCAGTGACTCCGATCACGACGACAGTGTTCGACACGTACCAGCCATTTGCTGCCATCGGAGACTACGCTCAGCCGGTGGAAGAAGACTTGATCCTTGTCGGAGAGAGCTACCAGGAACTGATCACCTCCTTTCCCTTTGGAACGTTGGTGTTCACCGGGCTCTTCGTGACCATCGAAACGGTTGCACCGGACGGCACCCAGGCGTTCGAGGAACGGACCCTTTTTGATCGACTTGGATTCGACGTGCGGCAAGGTGGCGGATCCCCCGAACTGACGATCGACCCAACCGGTCCCACCGCGCTGACGGTCAATGACGTATTCACGGTCAGCATCAATTCGGGCGCATTGCGGGCGGACATACCCACTGCCGTTGCGGACGAACTGGCGCACCTCCAGCAATCGGCCCAGGTACCGCCGACCGATCTTGGTACGGTGCCCGAGTCCTTCGGTTCACTGGCGTGGCAGATCTCCAGCGCAGCATCTCGTCTGCTGACAACCAACTATCAAGTCATCGCCGATTTTGACCTGGCAGAGACCAGTAGCCTGTACTTGGTAAAAGCCTATATCACCGAGCCGCAGATTCTGATCTCGACCGTGGACATCGATGCTCTGGCAAGCGGCACGGAAGCTGAAGTCGAGGTCCGCCTTGACTTGCGATCCACTCCACTACGGATCATCGCGGCGCCATCGCAGAACATCGACGTCGAGTCGACCTTTCGCTTCATTCGAGGCATTCGCGAAAGTGAACTGGAGTCGATCGTAGCCGCATCGCTCCTGGCTGAGGGAAGTCGCCCCGCCGAGAGTACCGCCGAGATCTTTGCCTTGGCGGATCAGCAGGGCATCGCGCCGATCGTGATCTCATCAGGAAACCTCAATCAGCTAGACGCGCTGGACATCTCCAATGAGGCCAAAGCGCGGATCACTGCGGCCGTGACAGAAGATCAGGCCGTCATTGTGCCCTCGCAGAGTGTGGAATTCGATGGCCGCCAAGCCATTGCCTGGTACGAAGTTGATACAACCAGCGGCCGCGCGATTGGTGTGACCGAGGACGGAGGCCATCAGGCGATCGTGGAGTACGCCAATGCTTTAGTCATCTCGGCCGAACTGTCTTTCCTGCAATCGACGCTGATCATCTTGGGCAACTATTTGTTCAATCCGGATTGCCAGGCCGGAAGCGAGCGGAGGTCCTTTTGCAAAGATGTGACGAACGGAGCCAGTTCCGTCGGCAATCATATCAGCGCGTTGCAAGCCACGGGCGACACCCTGTTGGCATTGCTGACGGTCGGTAACTTTGTCCTACCGGCCTTCAAATTCCTGGCAGGTTGGGCGGCCGGCAATCAGGCAAGCGGTCTGCTCATTCCCGCCAATATCGATCCTCCGGCTCCCGACTATCTCTTGTCTCCGCAGACGCCACTCGAGGAGCTGAACGACTTTCCAGATGACAGTACTGCGATTCAGATCGTCGAGGATCCGCTGCTAACGTTGCCTCGCCAGGGCGCCGAAGTTCCCACGGTGTTTCGAGCAGGAATCCAGAACGGGGTCGACGAGACAGCCATCTTCGAGTTGGACGTCTCCGATGTACCAGCCGGTTTCGTTGCAATCACCTCGACCGACACGTTAACTGTGCCCGCCGGAGCCATCGGGGAGGTCGGATTCGCGCTGGATCCCAACGGACCGCTGCCGCTGCCGGGCACCCCGGTGAGTTTCAGTGTCACTGCCAACGACCTCAATGATCCTGCCAACCAGGCTTCGAGCATCGTCGACTTTGTGGTTCCGGAGATCCATGGATTGGCCATTACGGCCTCCCCGACGGAGCAGGGAGCCATCCCGGGCTCGACGATTGAGACCATCTTCAACTACGAGGCTTTAGGAAACGTCGACGAGACGGTGAACCTGTCCGCGTCGCTGCCGGAGGGCTTGACCATCGATGGATTGGACACGCTGGTGGTCGGACAAGGCAGCCAAGTCGAGCAGACGCTGAGCCTGATTGTCGCCGACTCGGTACCGCTGAACACGACGCTAATCGCCGAAATCCAGATTGACTACGGCAACGAACTGCCGACCACTCTCGTGCTGTCAGTCGTCGTCGCCGCACCCGGAGCAGCAGCCGTCGTCAATGCGGCAACAGCCGCGGCCGCCCTAAATCAGACGGATCTGGCACCTCGATTGCTCGACCTGTCAGCCGCGCTCAACAACCTGACTGAGAGTCCGGACGACGAAGTGTTTCGGGATCAAGCTCTGGCCAATCTAGACAGCATCGTGACGCTGCTGCAGGTGGACCCGATTCTGGTCGATTTCGCCGCTCCTCTACGGGAAGCGCGGCAGGGATTGGCAGACGCGGACACGACACAAGCGGTGCAGCAGGCGATCGTTGCACTGGGCGAAGTGCTGAATGACTTCGATACCACAATCACAACGCTCAGCGCTAGCAACTTTGAAGTCTTTCTGGCCCCCAACTCGCAGATTGCGCAGCCACAGGTCGCACAGCCTTTCACGCTAACCATCCAAAACATCGGTACCGAAACAACCACCTACGACGTTGCGCTGAGTGATCTGCCTGCGGATCTAACCGCACAACTGAATACCACAAGTGTCACACTGTCACCTGGTTCAGTGACAACTGTAGACCTGTCGTTGACTTCCACCTCCGTGGAGGTGATTCAGGCAGCTGACTTCTCGGTCAAGGTATCCATTCGAGATAGCTCACCTGAGATTTCGCGGTTGGCGCTAGGAACCCTCTCCGCGAGAAGAGAGTTCCTGTCGGTGACCAGCGTAACGGCGACACCCCAGTTCGTTCAGCCTGGGGAATCCGTCCCAATTTCAGCTCAGTTGCTCAACACGGTCAATCGACCGCAGGACGTAGAGGTCTCATTCGAAGTTTTCGACGCGTCCGGATCGTTGGCAGCGACGAGCCCCAGCACTGAAAGTGTGCGATTGGACGTGCAGAATACTCTCGTCTTTGTTGATTTTGATCCCTTTGACACGACCGGACTCTCCGAAGGTCTCTATCGCATCGAAGTCTCGGTCCGCGAGCCCGGCGGCTCGCTGATTCCGGGCGGAGTTGGCGTCGGGGAGCTGTTTGTGGGAAGCCCCGTGGTGGCCAACGTCAACTCCACACCTCAAATCTTGCCACCGGGCAACAGCACGGCAACGAACCAGGTGCAACTGAATGCTCAGTCGCTTATTTCCACAAATTCGTCGCTGAACCCCTTGGGGCAGCTGGGAATTGCGGGAGGTTCGCGAGGAGTCGGCGTGCGTGCGGCCAATGGGGTGACTTATGTCTATACATGCGGCCCCAACGGCATTCAGGTGGTAGACGCTACCGACGCCGCGTCGCCGGTTGTGCTATCCACCATTCCCGGAAACCACACTGGCTGTCGTGTCCAGGACAATGTGCTGCTTGCGCTGGCCCCGAGAGCCGGTGGGTTCGTGTTGGATGTGTACGCGCTGCAGGACACTCCAGAGTCACCTCCGCTGATCGGCAGTAGCGCTCCGATCAACTACGAGCTGCAGACGGACCTCCAGTCGAACAGCACACACGCGTTTGTGTCCCAATTCCAAGTCTGCCTGTTCTTGAGCAACGACGATGTCTTTCACCAATCCGGCGATCTGCTGGCGATCGAATTGAATCTAGACGACTCGGTCAATCCTTCGTCGGCAAGCCCTTTGCTGGTTGATGTTCTTTCCGACACATTCGGCGATACGAGCTTTGATCCGACTGACTTCTCGGGATGTCCCGAAAACGGCGGCGATCACTTGGTTTGGAATTTGGAAGTCGTCGATTCGTCGACCGTTCTGGCGGCGACGACTACGGTTGCCGGCGGCGACACACAGAGCGGAGTTGGCGTGATCCAGGTCGTCGATGTTTCCGACGCAGCCAACCCCTCGGTGGAGCGCGAGTTGGAAATACCTGGAACGACCCATGCGGTGGGAGTCGGTGTGCAGGGCTCGAGCGGCGTGGTGATTGGCAGCACCGGCGGCTACGCCGACCCATTCACTGGACTGCTCACCGGCAATCTGACGGTAACCACGCTCGACATGACCGATCCGCGCGATCCTCAGATTGTCACCACGGAGGTGCTCGACCGGCTGTCGAGCACGTTCTGGGCCAACACCGCCACGCTTGGCGAAGGCATCGTGGCCTTCTCGAATCTGGGGTTTGAAGCCGAAGAGGGCAACCCACAAATTCTGGTGATCGATGCCAGCAATCCTGCGGCCCCGATCGTTAGTGCTACCGACATTCCGGTCGAGCTGACGGCCCCCAACGCAATGTTCGCTAGCGATGACAAGCTCTACGTGACCGAAACGACGGGACTGACCATTTACGAAATCGAACCGGTATCCGGACTTGCCGTGACGGCAACCGTTGAGGTTCCCAACAGCGGAGTCTCTATTGTTCCGGGTTCGTTCAACGTTGAGCCAACGGACGTGGTGGTCGGCGCCGATTCGACGACGATCACTTGGGACCTCCAGCTTGGCTCGTCACAGGCCGATCTCGTGCTGTCCTGGGAGAGTCAGATCACGGACTTGCAACCGGGTGAGACGCGGGATGTGACCAATGGCACCATTATCAGCTTGCCGCAGTCATCCAACGTGGAGCCGCTCAGCCTTGCGTCCACCAACGTCTTTGCGCGACAGGTTCTCAGTCTCACTCCAGACGTGCAGACGATCGTACCTGGCGACTCAGCTACCTACCTCGTCACCCTGCTCAATCCGTCAGCTAGCACTCAGACCTACGATCTATCCCTGTCCGGGCTTCCGTCGGATTGGGTCGAGCTGCCATCGCAGGTGGAAGTGGCACCGGACGGAGTCGAAGTTGTCACCATCACGGTGACCAGTGACCCGTTTGCGCCGACAGTGCGGAGTGACTTTGTGCTATCCGCGTCGACAGCGCGCTTCGAAACGAGCGTCGGTGCCAGCCTGATACTCGAAGGAACGCCGGTCCTGCCCGATCCCGTCCCGGAAGCAATCGGCGTCGTGACGACGCTGGCGCCCACCAACGCCGAGGTGGGCCGGGGCGGAGAGGCCTTC
>JANQOL010000828.1 GCA_028289675.1 Pirellulaceae bacterium | reverse complement strand
ATGTGCGCATACCGTTAGTCAAGGGACACTACCTGGAACGCCTAGCCACCTGGTTGCAGCCGGTGGTTAGTCCGTTGGCCGTCCTGTTCGCATTGTTGCTGGCCTTGATTGCAGCCATCTCGGTTGTGGCCAACTGGGATCTGTTTGGCTCGCGGGCCGGCCAATTGTTCGTACCCGATGGACGATTGTGGTGGATCGTAGCCTGGCTGATCTTGAAGGCGGCTCACGAAATGGGCCACGCCATTGTGGCCGTACGGGTAGGCAGCCAAATTCGTTCGGCCGGAATCAGTCTAATTTGCCTGGCTCCGGTGCCTTACGTTGACATCTCCGATCTGTGGACCATCTCGAATCGCTGGCACCGCATGTGGTGCTGTGCGGCGGGCATGTTGGTGGAAATAAGCCTGGCGGCGGCGGCGGCCCTGATCGCACTGACAACTGACAATCTGTCGATCCAGTATCTGTGCTGCGCTGTCGCGACCCTGGGAACCGTCACCACACTACTGTTCAACATGAATCCGCTGGTGAGATTCGATGGCTACTTCATTCTCTCGGACTGCCTGAACCGTCCGAACTTGTGGAGCGAAGCAGGTGGGGTCGTGCGCCAAGCGGTGCGGCGAGTACTGCGTCCAGGCCGCCCTGCAACGCAACCTGTTACTCTGGGATTGCTCGCGTACGGAAGTGCGTGCTTCATTTATCGAGTTTTTCTGCTGACTTCGCTGGCCGCGTGGGCGCTGCTGGTCTGGCAAGGGCTGGGAGTTGTGTTGGTGATTTGGGGCGGCTACTCCATCGTGATCGCCCCGTGGATCAGGCAACGGCGTCAATCCGCGTTAGCTCGTCAGCAAGGGGCAGCCGAATACCCACCGCCTTCTTGGGCCGAACGCGGGCTGGGTTGGTCGCTGATAGGCCTATGTGCAGGCATGTTGTTCATTCTGCCAGCTCCGATACAGCCGTCGGCTCCAGGCGTCGTCTCATTGCACGATCCGCAGACGATTCGACTGGACACCGAAGGCTTTTTGTCAGAGGTACTCGTCGCGCCCGGACAAAGTGTCGAAGCTGGGCAGGTGCTCGCACGGCTGCAAAATCCGGAGCTAGCGCTGGACCTGGCCAGCAAGCAAAACCAAGTTTGCAGCGCCGAAGAAAAAATGCACTCGCTGCGTGCCCGGGGCGACCTGGGACAACTGCAGGCCGAATCGGCCAAGCTACGCTCCTTGCAAGCGCAATTGGAACAGCTGGAATCTCAGGTGGACCAGCTGGAGGTACGAGCGCCGATCGATGGTAGGGTCGCGCACAGCGATCTACACCGTCAAATCGGACGCTTCTTCGACGATGGTGATCCCCTGTGCGTGATCACCGGCGACGAACCCTTGGAAATCCTGGCCTCGATCGATCAGCAAGATGCCACTTTTGTCCGCTCGGCACTGGGCCAAGACATCACTGTCTATCTGGCCGATGGGGGCCGAACGGCGGGACGCATTCATGACTTGGAACTGCGCGGGAGTCGTCGACTTAACCAGCCGGTCTTGGCCGCTGCCTACGGTGGGCCGTTGACCGTCGAGCTAGAACCGGACGCCAGGGGAACGGAGCAGTTGCAGTTGCTAGAGCCACGCTTTGAGGCGCGGATTCGCGTTTCCAGGACGGCTGCGGAACACTTGGTTCCGGGCCAGCTGGCTTCGATTCGCATTCCCGGGAGGCGAGCAAGCTTGTGGGACGGTCTACGACGCTGGGCGACGGTTCGCTGGACAGCACTCGTCCGCCAATCGCAGGCGTCGTCGTAGCCGGACAGCCGGCTATCGCCCGCAGCGATCACGCGGCAGTCTCCGCCGGGGAGCCGAAGTGGGCTCTCTCCCTGAATTGGGCATAGTGTCGACCACCGATATTTCCTGGATTTAAGCCGCTATTCGCTGGTTTTCAGCTTCCAGGGATTGAGACTTGTCCCCAATTGGCCCTGGCGCGTATAAAATAGTGTGAAAGTTGTCGGCCGCGCGGGTGCGTGGTCGATACTGGTGTCGTCACAGCATGGTGACTAGAACGAACTCACTGAAGAGCGTCATGCTCCAGGATCGTCGGCGGGCCACCGCTGGCGCTAATACTCCAGTTTGAAGAGGCAAATTCCATGGCAATTATCCTGACCGAGAACGCGGCCAAACAGGTCAAGAAGTTCCGTGAAGAGAATCAGCTGACCGATGAGCAGTTTCTGCGTATTGGCGTTGCGGGCGGCGGCTGCAGCGGATTCAACTATACGCTTAACTTTGACGACAGCTTTGACGAGGCAGCCGATAGCCGGTACGAGCAACACGGTGTGGCCGTCGTTGTCGACAAGAAGAGTGCCCTGTACTTGGACGGTACGACCGTCGATTGGTACCACAGCATCGAGAAGCAGGGCTTTACCTTCGATAATCCCAACGCGGTCAAATCCTGCGGTTGCGGCAGTTCCTTCTCGGCTTAGTCCTCGTTGGTTCCACGCCGCAAGCCGGCGTCCATCCAGTCACGGCGGCTGGGCCTTTTGGCTCAGCCGTTTTTTCGTAGACTCGCCTTTGCACTCAACAGACGCTGAAACAGTTCCCTATTTGTGGGAACGCTTGTCAGCCGTTTTGGCAATCGTGCACGGTCCGTGCATGCCGTCTACCGGTGGCTCCGGAATGTGCGACACTATGCGAAGCGGGGGTGCCGCGCCGGCGCCGCGTTGACCCTCTCCTCGATTTCCACGGGCAAGCGATTGAGTGGCAAGATTACAATTATTGGCATCGGTGATGACGGCTTCGAAGGTTTGGCTCCGCAGGCCCTGCAGCTGATCTCTCAGGCCGGCACAGTCTTGGGCCCCAGCGCTTTGTTAAACGTGGTCGCTCAGAACGCGGCCATCAAGGCGGACCGGCTACGGCCGCTAGCGGCCAATTTGGATGAAGTTGCCAGCTCATTGGACCAGCCGTACGAGCAACCGATGGTCATGTTGGCCAGCGGCGATCCGCTCTTCTATGGCACGGCCCGCTACCTGTGCGAACGCCTAGGCAAAGACCGATTTGAAGTTTTTCCACACGTGAGCAGCATGCAATTGGCGTTTGCACGCGTCAAAGAGAGTTGGGACGAAGCCTATCTGACCAATCTTGGTTCTCAGCAGCTACCGCGCGTGGTCGAACGAGTGCGGTTGGCGGAAAAAGTGGGAGCGTTTACGTCCGCGGAAACCCCACCCGCTGCGCTGGCGCGAGCGCTGCTAGAGGCCGGAATTGATTACTTCACGGCGTATGTTTGCGAGAACCTAGGATCTCCAGACGAACGTGTGACGCGAGGAACTCTGTCGGAAATCGCCCAGCAGACGTTCGCCAATTTGAACGTGATGGTACTCGTCCGTCTGCCAGACGTGCCGGACCGACCCACACACATGAAGGGCAAACGTCGCTTCGGAAACCCCGACGAGTGCTTTTTGCAGAGCCGGCCCAAACGTGGTTTGTTGACGCAAAGCGAGGTTCGGGTCATCGCTCTGTCGGAAATGGATTTGGGCGACAGTAGCCTTGTCTGGGACGTGGGAGCCGGCAGTGGATCGTTGGCCATCGAAGCGGCTCAACTGGCACCTTCCGGACAAGTCTATGCCATCGAAATGGACGCGGAAGATTACAACCTTTTGTTGGAGAATGCGCGCACCTTTGGGGTCGCCAACCTAACGCCCATTCTGGGCGAAGCGCCGGACGCGTGGCACGAGTTGCCGGATCCGGATGCGGTGTTTGTCGGCGGCACGGGCCGGGCCGTCGTGCATTTAGTCCAATCCGTCTGGTCGCGTCTGCGCGACGACGGCCGGCTAGTCGTCAATGTGGTTAGCCTGGACAACTTGACCGCTGTCGAGACCGCGCTCCGCGACTTGGGCGGTGAACCTTCCGTACTCATGGTTAATCTCTCTCGCAGCCAGGAGCAATTGGAATCGCTCCGTCTGGCGGCCGCTAATCCATCGTTCCTGATCAAGTGTCGCAAGTCATCACCCGGGTCCAGCCAAACCTGATGAATGAAACCGCTCCCAAGTTGGATGTTGTCGTCGTGGGTGCCCATCCGGACGATGTGGAAATCGCCTGCGGCGGCACGCTGGCAAAACTGGCCGACCAGGGCTACCAAGTTGGCATCATTGACTTGACCAATGGCGAGCCCACGCCACGTTGTGATGATCCGGCAGTTCGCTTAGCAGAGGCCGAGGAGGCCGCGCAGGTGTTGGGCGTTCGCCTGAGAAAGGTGCTGACTCTGCCCAATCGTCGATTGTTTGATGGCTTCGAAGCGCGGATCGCCCTGGCCACGGAGTTTCGACGGTTTCGACCACGAATCGTCATCGG
>JANQOL010000814.1 GCA_028289675.1 Pirellulaceae bacterium | reverse complement strand
CTTCATGAGCAGATAGCTGTTCCGCTAGCTGCGGCCAGGCGCCAGGTTGTTCAGCCTTTCGCCAGCCTGCCAAGGCTTGGGACATGCCACGAACGACGTCTGCTTGATACTGCGTACTTTTCTTGAGCGCCAATTTCAACAAGCGATCCAATTCCTGGGGGGACGCATCCATGCCGGCGGCCAGGCGGCGAGCAATTAAGCGAGTGGTCACCGGCCACTGGCATTTTTCAGCCAGTTTGACCAAGTCTTGCCGATGATCGTCGCCCAGGGGTGCAATTCCATACCAGACCATCAGCGGCAAATTGTGGTCACCTGCATCGCCGGCATGCTGGAGCAGGCCGTCAGCCAACGGGGCGCGGTCGGCCAATGGTATACGTTGCAAGACACTGGCCAAAGCTAACCGAACCGCCGGTGACGGATCGGAGCGCGCCAGATCGTTCAGCAGCGCCAACGTATTGGAGCTTGGCGATACGCCCACTTCCGCCGGCCGTCGACCGTCACTCATATCAATGCGCCAATCGTCGCTCAGCAGTCGGACCGCCCAAACCCGCAAGGGAGCGCTATGGTCGCTAAGCAACTGCTCCAACAATGGCGAGTCGACTGCATCGAGAGCCCAAAGAGCCCAAAGAGCTCGTAATCGCATCTCGACGTCCATGTCCGACTTATGTAGCAACTCTCTCAAGTAATCTTGAGCCGCGCTTGTATCCGTGGAGTTCAAGGCAAGCTCACGCAGCAACTCGCGCGCCCGCCTGGTGACCCAAGTTGACGACGAAGTCTGCAGTTTGGCCAGAGCGACCGGATCCTGCTGGATTGATTTCTGCCGCAACGGATTGCTCGATTCCGGCGCGGCAGCAAAGCTGATCTTGAAGATGCGGCCGCTGCGGCGATGGACGCCAGTGCTGTCATGGCATTCGCCAGTGTCGCTCCAGTCCAGCACCAGAGCTTGGCCGTCAGGTGTCGGCAAGATGTCCATCCCTCGGAACCACACGTCATCGGACAGCATGAAATCCGGTTCGTGGCTGCCTACATACCCCGATCCATTCGGACGCAGCACTTCTTGGTTGATTCGACGACCATGCATGTTCACCGTCATCAGCCGGTCATGGTACTGTTCGGGCCACACACCTTCCTGGTAAATGAACATGCCAACATGCGCGTGACCGCCGCCAAAGTCGTTGGCGGCCCCATCCCGCGACGCTGTCCAGCTCTTGCCCGTGTCAAAGTGCCAGTGATCGGCATGCATGTCCAGCAGTTGGTAGCTGTATGGATTTATGTCCAGCGTATGAGCTCGCACAAAGTGCGCCCCGGGCAAAGCATGCCACAAGTGCCCATTGACTGTGTTGATGAAAAACAAGTCTCCGAACGCATTCCAATCGTGTCCCCACGGATTCGTGGTTCCGTGAGTCAGGGTTTCAAACCCGAGAGATTCCGGATGAAATCTCCACATGCCACCACGGATGGGAACACGCTGATCGTCCGTGCTGCCTGGCAACCCTATTTCACCCGCACAGGAAGCACCGCAACGCCCGTACAGCCAACTGTCTGGGCCCCAGCTCAGTCCATTAGCGAAATTGTGGTAGTTTTCGCGAGCGACCGTGAAGCCATCCAATTTCACTTGTGGAGGTCCATCGGGAACTAGGTCGCCGTCGGCATCGGGGATGAACAGCAGTTGCGGCGGACACATGACCCACACCCCGCCCCGGCCAACCGTGATGCCGGTTAACATCTTCAGCTGGTCAGAGAACACCGTTCGTTGATCAGCGACTCCATCCCCGTCGGTGTCCTCGAGTACGATCACCCGATCATTCAAGCTCAAATCAAACCGCTGCTGACGTTCGGCGTAAGTGTAATTCTCAGCGATCCACAGTCGGCCTTGGGGATCCCAACAACCGGCGATTGGGTTTTGCACTTCCGGTTCGGCTGCAAACAAGCTGGCTGAGAATCCGCTGGGTAACCGTAGGCTGGCCAGGGCGACTTCGGGCGAAACCAAGGTATCCGACTCAGGCTCACTGTCGTACAGCTCCGGAAAACCTGGCGAGGATCCATTCGCGCCGGAGTCTTGAGCTCGTCCACAGCCGATGGCTGCAACCAGGATGGCAGCACCGAGAACGGCCAGGCGGCAAGAAGTTTCCATCTTACGGGCCAAGAATCGAGTGGAGATTTCGTTGGTCATAGCCATGGGAGGGTGATCAATCAGGTTGAGGTGGAGTGGATCGACTCGCATTCAGTTCGTCGTCTGCCAGCGAGACTTTCGCGGTCGAGGTTGTTAACTGACGCCAGGCGAACGAACAACGCGTCGCTGGCATCTCGCTGAAGCGCTGTGGCAGTCGGCAGTTATCGTTTGCGCAGGTCGTCGGCGTAGGCTTGAAAGTTCTGGCGGTCTTCTTCAGGTACTTTGGGGAAACGCAGTTTAAGTGACTCCAGTTTGCGGGCAATGATATCCGCAATTGCCGCGCGAGCGTACCATTTGTTGTCAGCCGGAATCACGTACCAAGGCGCGTGGTTCCGGCTCGTGGCACTCAAGGCCTCCTCGAAGGCCTTCACATACTGTGGCCATAATGCCCGCTCTTCGAGGTCGCGGGGGTTGAATTTCCAGTGCTTCTCGGGTCGAGTCAGCCGCTCGAGCAAGCGTTCCTTTTGTTCTTCGCGCGATACGTGCAGGAAGAACTTGAGGACCATCGTGCCGTGATCGCTCAGTGATTTTTCGAAGGCGCGGATTTCCGCGAATCGTTTCCTCCATAGTTGCTGCAACGATTTCGGCTGCAGGGTAAGTCCGGGAATACGCTGCGGAACCAGAAAATCAGGATGGACGCGGACGACCAGCACTTCTTCGTAGTACGAGCGATTGAACAGACTGATCATGCCGCGTTCGGGCAAGTGCGGCATGGCGCGCCACAGAAAATGGTGTTGTCGCTCCAGGTCGTTAGGGGCCTTAAATGGGGTCACTCGGCAACCCTGTGGGTTGATCGCTCCCATCACGTGCCGAATCGTCCCGTCTTTGCCAGCCGCGTCCATGCCTTGCAGGATGATCAACAGCGAATTGGTCTGGCTGGCATACAGCAGCTCCTGGGCCTCTTGCAGTGCGGACACATCGGCAGCCAGCGTCTCCAGACCTTGACTCTTGCCACTCAGTTCATTGCCGGCGGCCGTGGAGCGTTTGGATAACTGCAGTTTTTTGCTTCCAGCCACCTGAAAGCGTTTGTCGTCAAATCGATGCTGCTTGCGAGCCATGAGGGGGCAGTGCCTGCGAATCCGGGAGGAAAAACACGAAATTGGACGGGGAGCAAGTGGGCGACTCAATGCCGCTGGTTGTGAGCAACGTGCTGATCGGCGACATTACAACAGTTTAATGGAATTCCACGGCGCCGCGGACCGGCTGTTGACGCCCAACCGCGGGCCGCAACGATCCCGTCGGAATAGCTTCCCGAGCAGAGAGGCTATCAACCGGTTGCTCTTGGAAGAGGTCGCTGGTGAGGCCGGCTAGCGCGGAAGCTGAGGATTGTGACTCGGCATTTTGGGGATTGCCAGAGCGGAGTTCCGTTCAGATAATCTGGGCTCGGTTCTTAGTACAGCTAACTCAATAATTGTGGCTGCCTTCTCGGCTGCCAAGGAGACACTCTCGATGCCATTGGTTCCTCTCCGTGTCGTGCTGGATCACGCTGCTGAAAACGATTATGGCGTGGCCGCCTTCAATGTGAACAACATGGAGCAAATTCAGGCGATCATGGAAGCGGCTGACGCCACCGATTCGCCTGTCATTGTGCAGGCTTCGCGGGGTGCGCGAGCCTACTCTCAAGATGCTTTTCTGCGCAACTTGATGGAAGCCGCCGCCGAATTGTATCCTCACATTCCCATTGTCATGCACCAAGACCACGGGAACAGTGTCGAGACATGCATGAGTGCCATCGAGAACAACTTCACATCAGTCATGATGGATGGCTCTTTGGAGGAGGACGGCAAGACGCCCGCTTCGTTCGATTACAACGTACGAGTCACCGCCGAAGTCGTTCAGCTGGCGCATGCCAAGGGAGTTTCCGTCGAAGGTGAATTAGGCTGCTTGGGCTCGTTGGAGTCTGGCGAAGGTGATCAGGAAGACGGACATGGCGCGGTCGGTAAACTGAGCCATGATCAATTGTTGACGGACCCCGATGAGGCCGCCGACTTTGTCGAGAAGACCGGTGTCGATGCCCTGGCAGTCGCCATCGGTACGAGTCACGGAGCTTACAAATTTTCGCGCAAGCCGGACGGCGAGGTCTTGGCAATGAGCCGGATCGAGGAAATCCACGCTCGGCTGCCTAATACGCACTTGGTGATGCACGGCAGTTCTTCCGTACCCCAAGAACTGCAAGACATCATCAACCAGTATGGCGGTCAGATGAAGCAGACTTACGGCGTGCCGGTCGAAGAAATCCAACGTGGGATCAAGAGCGGCGTGCGAAAGATCAACGTCGATACCGATTGCCGGATGGCGATTACCGGGGCGATCCGCAAGGTCATGGTCGAGAGTCCAGAAAAATTCGATCCGCGGGACTTCCTAAAGCCAGCCCGTGCTGCGATGCAAGAAGTGTGCATGGCACGCATGACGGCCTTCGGACAAGCCGGCAACGCCAGCAAGTTGCGACAGGCGGCCGTCTAGTTGCTGCCTCACCGCATTTGCGCGGTCCACAAAAAAAGACGACACGCATCGAGCGTGTCGTCTTTTTTTGTTTTTCATTCTGCCGCCGAGACAAAGGTGCAGCGTGGCGACGCAAGTTATTCGCAGAGAGGTTTCTTCTTCTCGGTGATGACCTCTGACTTTTCGGCCATCTCCGCGTTCAACTCCACATAATTCTTCCATTCATCGGGCAGATTGTCTTCGTGGAAGATGGCCTCCACCGGACACTCTGGAACGCAAGCCTCGCAATCAATGCATTCATCCGGATGGATGTAAAGCATCTTTTCGCCCTCGTAAAAGCACTCGACAGGGCAAACGACGACGCAGTCGGTGTAACGGCAACCATCACAGGGTTGGGCGACAACGTGAGTCATGCGAAACGTACCTTTCAATCGAAAGTGGGGTAAATGGTGGGTCTGGTTGAGGGCATGCTTGCCGCTGGGCAGGCACCTGAAATTGACTGAGATAACTGCCGAGATGTTAGGCTTGCGTTACCAACGTGTCAAGCTAACGCCTTGTGCAGTAACGAGATGGAACAACAGGGACTCCGCCCGTCAAGTGCTGCTATTGGCTTGCTAGGGGTATCGGCTCCACCTAATATAGGATCAGGTCAATTGGGAATAGGAGGCCCTGTTGGGGGCCTCTCATCCAATTCAGCGTATCGCCTTCACAGCTCAGCGTGCCACATGGTCTTATCGGATCTTGATCGAGATTTGCTTAACCGCTGTTTGGCGGGTGTTGATGACGGGTGGGAGAGCTTCATCGACCGCTACATCGGGCTGATTACGCACGTGGTTACCACCATGGCCAGCTTGAAGTATGAGCAGGTGCCGGGCGAACTGCGGGATGACATGGTGGCCGAGATCTTGCTGGCGCTGGTGGATGACGATTTTGCCATCCTTCGCCGATTTCGGGGCCAGAGCTCGTTGGGGACTTATCTCGTTGTGGTGACCCGCCGAATTGCATCGCGGCGGATGGCGAAGCTGGCCGGGGCCCGCAGTCACGTAACGCAGGTTCCATCAGACCAAATCAGCGGGCAAGAGGAATTGGCCGTGGAGAATACCGAAGAAGTCCAGTCGATGTTGGAGCGGCTGCCCGCCGGTGAAGCTCGAGCCATCCGCATGTTTCACCTGGAACATCGCAGCTACAGTGACATTGGCACTGAAATGGGCATCCCTGAAAACAGCGTTGGACCGCTGCTATCCAAAGCCCGGCAACGGCTCAAGGGACTGCGCGAAGGTTGAGGCCAGCCGCGTGCCTTGGGCGTTAGGTGATACCTTACCAATCGCCGTTAGTTATCGTCGTGACGACACCAACGTTGCTTGTCGCACCTTGGTCATTTCACCCATGAACTTCTGCGGCGCTACGTACCCGTCCACGCGATGTAGGAATCGGCGATCCGGCGAAAACACCAACGTCGATGGGAAGCCTTTAATCTTCAAGACCTTGACGGCTTCGGCATTGTCTTCCCGGGTAAGCTTCAGTGGTACAAAGTCTCGAGTGATGCGCTGGGCCATGGCCGGATCTTGCCAGACGTTCTGTTGCATCAAGTCGCAATAATGGCAACTGGCCGAGCGTACATAAACCAAAATGGGCTTGCCTGTCTCAGCCGCTACCTGGGCAGCGTCCGTAGCCGAGCGCAGCCACTGGATCTTCTGAGCCAACGCGGTGGGGGTCACTAATGAGACCAGTCCGAAGGTCAGCAGAAGTACTGGCAGAAATCGCATGTTGCATCCTTGGTTCAAAAGCGGGCTGGGGCGCGTCCTGCTTTGAATATCGACACTTGTCCGGCGACCGTGCGTGGGCCAACCCACACTGAACCGCAAAAATCGTCTTACCAAACCCGCTATCGGCAGCACAAGGCGATCCCGAGTTCACTTGCCCAGATGCAGGACGGTCCTATCTCCTGCTGTCTCAATGCGAGCATTCATATGGGTTTGCCACTTCGCAGGTCGCCAGAAGGATTGTCCAGCTGCCATGGTTTGCTTATCGCCCGCCCAAGCTCCTGCTAGAATTCTTCCTAGTGCTCCATGCTTGTTGGTGGCCACCAGCAAGCCCCAGACACAGTTGCTACCCAACCCATGGAATTCGGTGGTATGACCGTTTGCTGGCTAACGGCTGTTACGGGACGAATGGAAAGCTCTTTCACTGGAAAAACGCAATCTTGGTTTGAGCATGCTATGCCCGTGCAACCGCCGCGCGACGAAGTCGAGAAGGTGTTCGCCAATTATCCCGTGCCCCACCGCGAACAATTGCTTACTGTGCGGAAACTCATTTTCGACGTTGCCAATTCCATTGAGGACGTTGGTGAACTCGACGAGACGCTGAAGTGGGGCGAACCTTCCTACCTAACACCAAAGAGCAAAACTGGAACGACGATCCGGATTGACTGGAAGCCTCGGTATCCAGACTACTATGCGATGTATTTCAATTGCCGGACCAATCTTGTAGAGCGCTTTCGCAAGGAGTACCCCGACGATTTTGAATTCGACGGAAATCGGGCAATCAGGTTCGCCGTAGACGAGCCAATTCCGATCAGACCACTTTCATGTTGCATCGCTGCAGCTCTAACCTACCATCGAGACAAAAGACGATCGGCAAGTCCATAAGGATCTGTCCTGAGTCCATTCAGCACTCACCGTGGCCCGATCACCTATGTGTTCGATCTCGATTAAGCGTCTCGGATTCTCTGATGTCCAGGCCTCCAGAGAATTGGTTGCTCTCTATCCAGATCTCCACGCTCAGTACGTTGTGGAAAGACTGCCTGCGTTTTTCTCGATCGCACATTTTCTTGATCCGCTCAGGAACTAT
This sequence comes from Pirellulaceae bacterium, assembly GCA_028289675.1. Classification (GTDB taxonomy): domain Bacteria; phylum Planctomycetota; class Planctomycetia; order Pirellulales; family Pirellulaceae; genus Aureliella. Next base: position 2,091 of record JANQOL010000814.1, on the reverse strand, counting down.
GCGGCACGGCAAAAATTGATACTCGGTGCCTACAGCTCGCAGGAGCTAGTCGGTACAGTTGCGGTGCAAACAGCGGAGGATCTGTCCGAGCAAATCTTGCGGGAGGATCAGTGGACTGTGTTCTTCTCGCGTTTCACGCAACACGATTTGGACGTATACAGCGAGCTAAGTTCAGCCCTGATGAAGACGTATATCGGTGCTCCGAGCGGATCGCTGACTTTGCATTCACTAACTGTGGCGTCTGAGCATCGCAGACGCGGTATTGGTAGAAAGCTCGTCGAGACTTTGCTTCGCGAACTCGATTCCCGCGACCACGAAGCCTTGTACGTTGAAACAGCTCGTGGTGCGAATCTGGCACGGCTCTTCGAGGCAGTGGGGTTTCGTAGTGTCAGAAAGACGTTCTCGTTCTCTCAGCGGTTGGAGTTTGGCTGCTGGGGTTCAAATCTGCTAAAATACGTAGCTGAACAATAACAACTCGTGCAACCGGAGTCTCTGCAAGAGGATCCCATAGCCAACCACCCTTTTTTGCCGAAGTTTCATGGTGATGTTGCTGCCGTCGAGAAACTACTTGGCGAAGATGCGACGCTTTGGCGTGTTGCACAAACCAGGGCACTCTGGCAAACTGCGAATAAGTAGTCCGCTAACGACGTCGTGTGTCTGAATTCAGTGGTTCGATGGATGCTCTCCGAAATTTTCGCGCCACTTTTTTTCGGCGGCCTTCCTGGCGCGCCGTCGCATTGGTTGCCTGCGTATTGGCTTTCCTCAGCACGGCGGTCTACCTCGTCGGCAGTCTTCCGGTCCGCGGCGTAGTGATGGTCGATTCCGACCAGTCCGACAGGCTAAGTGACATCTTGCACGAGAATCGAATGTTTCTCTGGAGTGGGGTCACACAAATACGCTACATGGCAGTCGAATTCAAGAATCCAATCGCTCTTTGCAAAATCGACGATCAAGTGTTGGATGACGCTCGACAACACGGATACCAGTGCAGAATAACTTATGAATGCGTGATACCCTATTTCAACTACGAGCGCAGCGTGAATCGATCGCGCCGGCCTTTGTAGACTGAGCAAAGACGCAAGGCATTTGCCGTCAAACCACAATGCGCAGCTCTGCAATTTCCTCAAGCAACGTTAAAGCAAGATCGCGATGAAGAAGCCACCGCCGGGTACCGAAGAGCGCGTTGCCAAGATGACCTTCGCGTCAATCTACCCTCTCTACCTTGAAAAAGTCGAAAAGAAAGGCAGAAGTAAGAAAGAACTGCACGAGGTGATCAAGTGGCTGACTGGCTACAGTGACAAAAAGTTGAAGTCTTTGATCGACGACGAAGTCAACTTCGAGACGTTTTTCAAGAAATGCAAGTTGAACCCCAATGTGCACCTCATTAAGGGCCTCATATGCGGATACCGAGTCGAAGAGTTGGAAGACTCAGTGCTCAAGAAGTGCCGGTATCTCGACAAGCTGGTCGACGAGCTAGCCAGGGGCAAGAAGATGGCAAGCATCCTGCGTTCGGGTGACTAGTACGCGTCGCACGGACATAGGACCGGCTTCATCAACGATGGGTGTTGCTCATTTCGTCGAAGATAGACCACGTCCAAAGTAAAGATGCTCTAACGTCGTTTTTTTGGGCTCCAAGCGATAAGGGCTTTCGAGCTGAGTCGGGGAGCTCATCGAGTTCAATCCAGTTCTTCAATGGACGAATCAAGTGAAAGCCAACCGCATTGCCCGACTAGCTGTTTTATTGCTGTTTGCCTACGCGACGTTTGCGACGGCCGATGATTTCACCCGCTTCCGCGGTACCAATGCGACGGGAGTCGCAAAAGATAATCCCGCGCTACCTACTCGTTGGAACAAGACCGACAATGTGTCCTGGTCCGTCGATGTTCCGGGACAGGGCTGGGGTAGTCCCATTGTCGTCGGCGACCAGGTGTTCGTTTCCTCTGTGGTCGCGGACGAGGAGAACATCCAGCCGCAAAGCGGTTTGTATCTTGGCGAGGGCGTGCGCGACCCGGCAAAAGGTGTTCACCACTGGATGGTTTACGCTTTTGACTTGAACACAGGGGACGAGCTCTGGCGTCACGAGGCGCACAC
>JANQOL010000811.1 GCA_028289675.1 Pirellulaceae bacterium | reverse complement strand
GGCGCCCGACTGTTGGAATTCCTCCATCATCCGATAGACTTCGTCGCCACCAATGATGGTCGGCTGATAGCCGTGCTGTTCGCCCAGTTCCAGAGCGCTGCGGATATCAAAATCGGTTCTGCTGACGCATGACACCGGCAGTGAACCGTCTAGCATGCTTGACAGTACCTTGATCGCGTTTGGATCCAAACCCAGCTCTTCCGACGTGGCAACCTGGGCCGTCTTCACTCGATGCAACGTGTTGCGAACGATCCACACCACGCCCATGCGATTGGTGGGCTGACGCACGTAAATGCTATCGGGGCGGGTCCGCGATCGATTGCCGGATGTAGGGTCCCTGCAAACGGCCATCAGGACGCTGGCTTGTCGCTTGAGCGAGCGTTTTTCGATCGAAGGTCCGGCTGTCTTGACAATGCAGGCGTAGCCGCAGAACACGCTATCCGTATCCGGCAATACCTGGACGGTCGTCACGCCCTCGTGCCAGGACTCTGGGAACGATCGCGACCGCCAATCGATAGAACTGTAGGTGTCGAAATCCGGAGTGATCTCACGCGACACCTCGGCTTCACCCCCGCTCAAGCCCGCACGGGACGCCGCGTTGATCAGACCGGGGATCAGCGTATGCACGCGTACTTCGCGTGCCGGCAATCCCAACTCGATGGCGGAGCCTACATACGAGATCTTGCCGTCGTTGATCAATATTTCCCCGGGTGCAATCACATCGCCTTCGGCTGTGTAGATGTACTCGGCGCGAATCCTGGTACGACCGGATTCCTCCGCGGTCGCATACTGGCCACCGAGCAGCAGCCCACTGGCCAGCAGCATCCCTAGACTGAGTAGACCAACGCGCGCCGTTGGCAGGCCTTGCATAGTGCTCATGGCTGACTTTTCTCCTGGGCGACTCGCTGTCCTTGCAGGATGACCGCTAGCGGCCGCGCTGCCAGATGCAAAGGCGATTCCGTCCACACAACTAAATCCGCCGGACTGTCCACCGACCATTCCAATACCGTTTGGCTGAGTAGCTTGCCGTAGCAGAGTTGCTTTAGCGCCGTGTCGGGAGACAGGCCGGCCTCAACGGCTAGCGCGGCTGTCAGCCGTAACTGCCAAGCGTTTTCGCCGGCGAACAACAGCGGCACATCGGACTCGGCGAGCATCGCCAGATCCTGAGGGTACCAGTCGAAGTCATCGGGTCGCATGGGGCGGGCCACAACCACCGCGCCGCAGGCGTGCAGCTGTTCGGCAAACGGCGCCAACTGTTCGGCGCCCACGAAGTAAGACTTCAAGCGATAGCGATCCGTCAGTCGCAGCGCTGCATCGATTTCGGCATCGGTCTCCGCCACGATTAAGGCGGGCAGTTGTCCATCTTGCAGGGATTGAAAAACCTGGGCCCGTTGGTCACGCAGTTTGTCAGCAACCGCATCGGGCAGCACGACGCGAGATGTCAGCAGGGTGCCGGACCAGGATTGGTGCAGCAGCTGCAGCTGACCGGCCAAACTGGATGGAAAGCGGCTGGAGCTGCGCGCGTCCGATGAGAGGACGAGCTTGGTGGCTGCCTGGCGAACGCCGACTTGCGCTTCTCTGCCCAAACGCACTAGACTGGCCGAGCCTGCTACCGGGTTTCGGTCGCCGGGGGCCAGAATGGCTCGGATAAGCCCTTCCTCAACCAACTGCCGCTCGCCTTCGAAATCGGGTGTCATGCTGTCGCCAGCGACCACGTAGCCGGCGTCCACGGCTCTGGGATCAACCAGTCCTTGCAGATTCAGGTTGGCGTGAGCCGAGAACAACCCAGGTGTGACGGCTGCATCACCGGCGTCGATAACTGGCCAGTCCGGAGCATCTGATGCATCCGCAAGTTTCATCGAATGACGGATCCGACCGTCCTGGATACCCAGGATTCGTGCTTGCCAACTGCCATCCGGCATCAGGCACCGTGTCGATTTCAACAGATAGGAATCTGGCAACACGCCTGGAAGAGAAGGTTCGGCCGGTTCTAGCAGCTTGGTCGCCCAACCGGTCTTCTCTGTTTCGTCGGCGTCGGTTGCCTCCGGCGACTGGTAGGCAATCTGCCCGCGGACCATGACCAACCGTACTTGAGTGGCTGGGCTGGTAGGATCGCCCGCAAAGCAAACGACGTCGGCCTGTTTGCCTGCTTGGATCGAACCGACTGTGTCGGAAATGCCCAGGCAGCGGGCCGCGTCTACTGTCACGCCAGCGAGGGCGCGTTGCGGGGACATGCCGCCCGCAATGGCGGCAGCTAGATGGGTTCGCAAAAAGCGAGAACTCCGTGGCCGCGATCCGAAACTGGCGATAGACAACGTACCGGCGTAGTCGTTCAGCATCGGTTGCCAAGCGGCCGCATCGTCGCCGTTTGCCGCGAATGAAGAAGTCGCTTGCAGCCAAGGTCCGGCCACGACCGGCAATCCTAGATCGAGGATGTCTTCGCGGCTGGAACCCAAGTCGCGGAGTCCTTCGAAGACAATCTGCAGATCTTCGAACTTGTCGATCATCTGCAGCGCATAGTGCGCGTCGTCAGCGCTGTGAATTTCCAACCTCAGTGGAATCTCACCCTTCAAAACCTGAACCAAGCGGTCCTTGGCTGGATCGCAATCGGGCTTCTCGGGAGCTTTGTCCGATTTTTTGTCAGCTTCCTTTTCGTCGTCCCCCTTTTGCTCAGGCTTGCCTCCCAGGGCAGGCTTGGTGGGAGTGCCTTTGCGCACTTCGGCAGGCGGTCCTGCCGGCCTACCGGTCCGGCGTCTGGTCGGACGTTCGGTGCCCGTTGATTCCGGCGGTCGACTTGACTTCGATTTGGGGGGCGGCGTTTTGCCCTGCTCGTCGGCGGACGTTTTTTGCTGCTGTTCTTTCTTCTTCTTGAGGTAGGCTTCGTACTCGTCCCATTTCTTTTGATAAGCCTGGGCGGCTTCGAAGACTTTGCGCGTGCGATCCCACTGTTGTTGGCGTGTGCGATTGCTGCTGGCGGACACGCCCAAGGACGCTTGTAGCGCGGCGTACTCATGCAGTACCTCTGGACCCACATCGACAGAGTCATCAGAGGTCGCTTCGTTGGACTTGGGAGCCACGGACACAACGGCACCGTATCCGCCGAGATTGCCGGCTGAAGATGGCTGGACGTACACGCTGGTAATCCCTTGCCGCAGTACGTCTTGCCACTGTTCCGAGAACGGATCCAACCCATCCAGCACATTCAATGAGGCGTCTCGGGCTGAAGCTCGCAATGCGGCCGTGGTGAGCCATAAAGTACTGCGCGCATCGATCAGGCCGGGGGTTAGTAGTGTCCCAGATACATCGATTTGTGTCGCGCTGGGCGGCAGCTCGTAGCCCTGCTCATGGATGGCCTCGATCTTGTCGCCGCGGATCAGCAGTACCCCTCGAGCCACAATTCCGCGGGTGGTTTGCGTATCGATGTCGGCGCCCACTAAGGCAACCAAAGGCTCCGCCGGTTGATCTTCTTGTTGCTGGCTCTGATCGTCCGACGGTTTAGCCTTCTTGGCCCGCGTCTTACCTTTCTTGCCGGGAGGCTTTTCATCTTCGCCAGGTGCCGGCGGGTCATCTTTGGACGCTTCGTCGGTCCGCGGCTTGCTGTCCTGTTCGGTAGCGTCACCTTGTTGGTACGCGGCGCCTGCTAGCTTCGCTACTTGGCCAGCGTTAGTCGCTGTGTGCTGGCCGGCGAACGCGAAGATCATCCAAGCCAACAACCAAACTTTCAGCCCGGTCAGTAACCGATTGACCACATGGCGGGGAGCGATGGAAGTCAAGGAATGTCCAGTTCTGTAGAGGGTCACTTAGCGAAAAATGCACCGTTCAACAGGTGGCCGGGGCCATCGGTGTCCGCCACAATAAATGTCCATGACCAGCCCCACACTAATAGAGGCTACCTAGATTAGCAAGCCGCTGAATCGCCGGTACGGCGGAGCAAACCAGGAAACCGGAAGCCGTGCCGTTAGGCTTGACAGGCCTCGATGGTTTTCTCTGCCCAAATCGTTTCGGTTCCGATTGTAAGATGCGATACAATATGCTGGCGACGACCAGCGCCACGACGATCGAGCCTCCAATCGGCCAACCAGAGAGCCAGTTTATGATTTCGACCAAGTCAACCGTGACTGCCGTCTATGCCGCTCTACTGCTGCTCGGCGCCGCGGCGTGCTCTCGGGCGGCCACACCGGATGTGCCGCCTTCCGCAAAGCTGCTGCCGGAATCGACGGTGGCCTTTGCTTGGGTGGATTCGCCCAGTCAACTCGTCGACCTCGTGCTGCATCATCCCTTGCGTGAGCGCGTCGAAAGCTGGCCTGCCTACCAGCAAGTCATGGAAGCTGACGGTTTGGTTAAGTTCAAGTCAGGTCTGTCGATCTTCGAGGCCGGCATGGGCATGCGATGGCCCAAGTTTCTGAAGCAGCTGACCGAGGGTGGCTTGTCCGTCGCCTTGGATGGAGAATCGGAAGGCATGGTGGCACTCGTCTGTGCCCGTCCAGAGAATCGGGCTGGGGAGAATCAGAATCAGGCTGGCGAGCATGAGCTGTTGGGGCGGCTGCGAGCTACCGTCTTTTCACTAGTACGCGGTGGCAAGCCGGCGGGGGCCGAGACAGACCCTATCGCCACCGAAGATTACAGCGGGCAGACGGTCTACTCGATCAACGGCGATACCCATTGGGTCACCCTCGACAATTGGATGGTGCTGACCAACAAGATTGATTTAGCTCGTCAAGTGATCGATCGCTTCCGCGAAGAGCAAGCAGCCTGCCTGGCCGACGAGCCATCCTTTTTGAACGCCGTCCGGCAACGACCGGCCGACGGTCAAGCATGGGGCTATCTGAATGTTCAAGCTGTCCGCGAATCCGGCCAAGCGCAGCCATTGATGTCTGGTCGGACCGAGAATGTGGTTGCGGAGGCGCTGTTGGGTGGCATTGTGAGCAATCTACAACACACCCCGTACGCGACGTTTGATCTGCAAGTCGACTCGCGGGGTATCGAAGCCCGTTTGCAAACACCGCATCAGAACGATTGGGTCGGGGAAGATCGAGCCTACTATTTTGGCGATGGCGGTCACGGCACTGCCCCGCGGCTGTTGCAACCAGAGCGAACCCTGTTTGCGCTCAGCACCTACCGTGACCTGTCGCAGATGTGGCTGCGCGGTGGTGATTTGATGATCGACAAAGCTGTTGACGAGTTGGAACAAGCGGACACGCAGCTAACTACGTTTTTTTCCGGGCGAGATTTTGGCGACGACATTCTGTCGGGCTTGGGGCCCGAGATTCAGTTCGTGGCCGCTCAACAAGACTTTGCGGACGTTCTGCCGAGGCCGGCCATTAAATTGCCTGCGTTTGCATTTCGCACGCGGATGCTGACGCCGCGCGAAACTCAAGCGGAATTTCGCCGGGTGTTTCAAAGTTTAATTGGCTTCATCAATGTGGTCGGAGCCATGCAGGGCCAACCGCAATTCGATTTGGACCAGCAGCCACTCGCTGGCGGCCAACTCATCGCTGCCACTTACGTGGCAGCTCCCGCACAGCGCGATTCGACGTCTGCGGCCATCAACTACAATTTCTCCCCGACCGTAGCCTTTACGGATGAGCACTTTGTTTTATCCAGCACCACAGACCTGGCTCGCGAATTGGCCACCGGTGCCTCTTCAAGCGACATTGTGAAGAGCACCCTACAACAACTTGATAACGAAGAGCCCGCCAACAGCATGGCCCACTTGAACGGTTCCCTGTTGCAAGCGGTCTTGAAAGACAATCACGATCAGCTGATCGCCCAGAACATGCTGGAGAACGGGCACAGCCGGGAAGAAGCCGAAGGCGAAATCGGTTTGCTGATGGATTTGCTCGGGTTGATTCGCGATGCGGATTTGCGATTGGATGCCGACGCGTCCCGACTGCGTTTGACATTTCGGGCCGCGGTTACGGAGATGAATGCGCCTCAAGAGTCTGCTGAGTGACCTGGCCTGAGCAATACCAAGCTGTCACCTAAGTGATTTGAGCTCGCCCTAGAATTCAGTGCTTACTGATGCGGTAGTTGGAAGGATGAGGCCGATGCGTCACGAGTTGGAAGACATCGATCCCGCCTGGGCTTGGGCTCCCTTTGGCCCGTCCGATGAGCAGCCTTGGGACTTGCGGCTGGTCACTCACTTGTTTCGTCGCGCGGGACTGGCTGCTGGTCTAGCGCAAGTAGATCAGGCGCTGGAGAGTGATCCGCAAGCCATCGTTGCTGAAATGGTCGAACGGAGTCGTCTGGCGGCCACCACGGATCAACCTGGTGATGAGTTATCTCGCACGATTTTGGCCAGCGGCGACTCGCGGCGATTGTCCGCGGCCTGGTTGTATCGATTTCTGAACGCGCCGGAACAGTTACTGGAAAAGATGACGTTGTTTTGGCACGGGCACTTTGCTACCGGTGCCGAAAAAGTCAACGACGCGCGGATGATGTGGGACCAGAATACGCTACTGCGCAAACACGCTGTGGGCTATTTTCCCGAATTGGTGCATGGAATTGCTCGCGATCCAGCCATGCTGGTCTATTTGGATTCGGTGAGTAACCGCAAGTCGCATCCCAACGAGAACTTTGCACGAGAGTTGATGGAGTTGTTTTGCCTGGGCGAAGGTCACTACTCCGAACGAGATGTTCAGGAGTTGGCTCGGTGCTTTACGGGCTGGGAGATTCGCAGCCGACGGTTCCGAAAAAATCGCTACCAGCAAGACCGAGGGACCAAGTCGTTGCTGGGCCAGTCCGGTCCGTTTGATGGCGAGGATGGCATCGAGATTGTGCTGCGACAACCGGCAATGCCTCAGTTCATTTGCCAAAAGCTAGTCAAGTTTCTGGTCTGCGACGAGCCGCCGCTAAGTCCGCGATTGTTGGCACCCTTAGTGAGCGAATTTCGTGAACAAGGTTTTCAGCTAGCGCCCCTGTTGCAACGGATATTGGGCAGCAATCTGTTCTTCTCAAGGCACTCGTTGGCCCGCAAAATTCGTTCTCCGATTGAGCTGGTTGGCGGGCTGTTGCGGGCTCTGGGTGGAACGACCAACGTGGTTGAAATGGCGACAGGTTTGGCGGGCATTGGCCAAGGATTGTTCTTCCCACCCAACGTCAAAGGCTGGGATGGCGGCCGCGACTGGATCAACTCGTCGACGCTGTTGGGCCGAGCCAACCTGGTGCAGCGCACGCTATCATCGCCTAAGACACGCTTTCAAGGTGCTGGACTGGCGGAGTCTCTCGAGCAGCAGGGAGCGAGTTCACCGGACGAAGTTGTCCAGTGGCTGCTCGAGCGCCTGCTGGCTACGCCCATCGACCAGGACCAGCGCGCTATCTTGTTGAGTGAGCTAACCGGCGGCACTGGCGATCGCGAGCAACGTACACGGAACACACTACACTTGTTGTCCACCTTTCCAGAATTCCAGTTGGGGTAGCATGTTCCAACAAGGCAGGCAATCGCGCCACCTCTAACCATCACAGTGGTGACAGATGATCACATCCATGAATCGAAGACGGTTGCTCAAGAGTTCGGTGGGCGGGGCACTCGCGCTCGGTGTCGGGACGCAAGTACCACGTGGTTTGCGAGCGGCGGCCAGCGTGCTGGAGAATCGACAAGATTCGATTCTGGTAGTCGTGCAGCTGTCCGGCGGAAACGACGGTCTGAATACGGTTATTCCCTACACGGACGAGGCATACTACCGCGCACGGCCCCAGCTGGCGATTCAAAAAAGCGATGCGCTGCGCGTTGATGCAGAAACAGGATTGCATCCGGAACTGAGCGGCTTTTCCGAGTTGCTGCAAGATGGATTGCTGAGCATTGTGCAGGGGGTGGGCTATGAGAACCCGAATCGATCGCATTTTGAGTCGATGGACATCTGGCACAGTTGCCGCCGCAAATCCGAACCGCGCGCGGATGGCTGGCTGGGACGATTTTTAGAACTTGCCGAACCCGTCAATGCTACCCGCAGCAACCAAGTGGCGGCATTGCATCTGGGCAAGAATGAACAGCCGTTAGCATTACGATCCCAGCGCGTTCAAATCCCCTCAGTCCAGTCCGTGGATCAGTTTCGCCTAACCGGTCATCAAGGCGATGCTTTGAGGGAGTGGGTGTCACGTCTGACTGCGCCGTCGGCCAGTCCGTCTTCGGCGGCAGGACTCGCATCCAGCGCCGACGATTTGCTCGGGTTTGTGCAGTCCAGCACTTCGTCCGCTTTAGCGGCCAGCGAACAAGTTGATCAGGCGCTGCAAGACTATCAGACGGGCGTGGACTATCCCGATTCTGCGTTGGGCAAGCAGTTGTTGACCATTGCCCAATTGATCGACTCGGGCATTCAAGCGCGTATCTACTATGTCGAACTGGATGGCTTCGATACTCATGCTCAACAGGCCGCGACGCACGCCAATCTGCTGCGACAGTGGAGCGATGCCGTCACCGCGCTGGTTCGAGATTTGGAGCGGCATGGACACGGCGACCGCGTGTGCGTGCTGTCTTTCAGCGAATTTGGCCGGCGAGTGGCGGAGAACGCCAGCGGCGGCACCGATCACGGCGCAGCCGCACCCGTGGTGCTGGCTGGTGGAGGTGTGGCCGCCGGTGTGATTGGCCAGCCGCCGAACTTGGAAGATTTGCACGACGGAGACGTGAAGTACCAAGTCGACTACCGCCAAGTCTATGCCACGCTGGTCCGAGAGTGGTTGGGCGGTGATCCTGTGCCAGTGGTTGGCCAGGACTTTGAAACGCTACCGCTGTTTGCTGCACAGGCGTAGATCTGTGGATGCGTCTCTGGCGGCTAAGCGTGCCAAGCGTCGCAGGTGGTTTCGCGTGGCCGCGCTGGTCATAGGGTTAGCCGGTGCATGTTTGTGTGCTGAAGTCGCCTTGCGTGTCTACGTTGCCAGTCGAGGATGGACGGCCAACTGCTATGCGACGGGGTTGGTCTTCTTCGTCCCCGATCAACAGGCTGGTCACACGTTGCGCCCCAACTTGCGGCTGGTGTCGTCCACCTACCGAGTGTCGACCAACCGGCACGGCTTTCGTGGGCCAGAGTTGGCATTAAAAAAATCCGACGAAACGGTGCGCATTGCCGTTCTAGGTGGCTCCAGTGTTTTTGGCTATCTGGTGCCGGACGGTCAGGATTCCTGTCGCGAATTACAAACTTTGCTTACTCAGCCAGGGCAGCCCATCGAAGTTATCAATGCGGGTGTGCCCGGTTATAACTTGCACCAGTGTCGCCAACGCTATCAGCATCAGGTAGCGGCCTTGCAGCCGGATGTCGTGTTGCTGTATCTGGGTTGGAATGACACTCCGTTTCTAATATCAGAAGATCCGGATAGTTTAGACCGTACACCCCCTGCCCCGTCGTGGTCCCAACGCGCACTATCACGCAGCACGCTGTATGGCTTCGTGCGCTACCGAGTGTTTCCTCTACGAGCTCCTCAATTCACACCGCCTGCTTCCTCAACGACCCAAGTGACTGAGGCGGGAGGACAGGCTTTTCGCCAAGAGTTGCAAGCCTTGGTTGAGGCGATTCGTGAGTCCGGTGCCCAGCCGGTTATTTCTACTCAAGTCATGGCGGCAAGCAAGCATTGCCAGGATCTGAGCGGCTACTTGGGCAGTTCTCCAGAGCAGGTTGCCGCCAATCGTCGAATCGGCCAGTGGATCTCCGGCACGTTGCGCGAAGTTGCGGCCCAGGAACAGTTGCCACTGGTCGATTGCGCGCGGCAGTTGTCTTGCGACCCCGAAATGCTGGGCGATGCAATTCACCTGACGGCCCACGGCCACCAGCAAGTCGCTAGACTTTGGGCACGAGAGTTGAGCGTGGTCCTGCATCCGGATTCTGAAGGCGCTCGAGATTAGCCAGCACGAGAATTATTCAGGTCCGGTGGATGAATAGGGTCGATTTCTATCTCTTACTGTGTCTCCGTCTGGGCACCTGCCTTTGTTTTGCTGGTTGGGCTTGGGTGCACTACTACTGGGAAGCTCCTTACGGAGTGTTGCTTTGGAGCGATAGCACGTTTGAATTCGCCCAGTCGATGGGTATCGATTGGGACGCGTATGTCGGCACGGGAGCCGACGATGGCTGGGTGCAGACGTGGATTGGCCGGCTGTTCTGGCCCTATCTGGTTTGTGCGGTTTTGTCGCTGACCGCCGGTCGCAAGTCTTGGCTGCAAATGGTTGGGCTGGCTGGTGGTTGTGGTTTGCTGGTCTTCGTCAGCTATGCCAAGTACGTGGCCGCTCAGCGTCAGCCGCCGATGTTTATTGAGCACGGCGGCCAGATGTTAATGCCCATCGTGCTGTGGTGTGCATTGGTTTTCGGAGTTCGGCACGGGGCAACGATTGCGACCGCCTGTGTCGCCTTTGTCATGACATTCGCCGGACATGGCTGCTACGCCGTCGGATTATGGCCAACGCCGGCAACGTTTTTTGCCATGACATCTGTGGTGTTGGGCGTCGAATATGAGACCGCAAAATCGCTGTTGTTGGTGGCGGGTATTCTTGATTTCGTGGTTTGTGTGGGCATCCTGATTCCACTTTTTCGGAGGCCGTCAGCCGCTTACGCGTGCGTATGGGGATTCCTCACCGCTCTCGCGCGGCCGGTCGCCGGCATGTCGCCCAGCCTCATCTACTGGGGCGCCGATCAGTACATCCACGAAACGGTGTTGCGCGCCCCACATTTTATGCTTCCGCTCTACTTGCTCATTGTCTGGTCGCCGCTCGGCAAACAGCAGAGTCAGTCGTCCACCGACTGAGAGCTGCGCCTCTGCTCCCCCATGGCGATAGCGGGATGTTAAACTGAGGCGAATATCACTCACTGAGGAAACTCCATGTTGGACACTCGTATCAAAATCTGGTTGGTGTGCTGTTTTGTCTTAAGCGCGCTGATGTCAAACGCCTACTCGCAAGGGAATCGGCAGAACAACCGCCGAGGGCGAGCTGATTTGAAGATTCCCGAAGTGGCCAAGAAGGACCTCATTTGCTTTGCGCTGTATACCGTGCACGACCGTCAGCTGAAGCTCACAGCGCAGCTTTATCCGCTAGCTGCTGATGACGATCGCCGAGTAAGATTGGAAATCGAAAAGAACGGCCAATGGACCCAAGTTGCCACAACGCAAGTCATCGAGCAGGGATGGACGGCTCCATTCCGAGTCCAGGACTGGGACGATTCTCGTTCCTATCGTTACCGCGTTGTGCACGGTAGCGAGGCAACTTACGAAGGCACGATTCGTAAGAATCCCGTGGACAAGGAAGAGATTGTCATTGCCGGGTTCACCGGCAATTCGATCCACCCGGTGCATGGTGGCGATATTTCGCGTCAGGATATCATCGACAATATCAACAAGATTGACGCGGATATCTTGTTCTTTTCCGGGGACCAGGTGTACGACCACAACAGGCACTACGCCGCTTGGCTGAAGTTCGGACGCGATTTTGGTTCAATCATCAAGGATCGTCCGACATTGTGTCTGCCCGACGACCACGATGTTGGCCAGCCCAATCTGTGGGGCGAAAGTGGCAAGATCTCGACATTGAGTGGTGCCGCGGACGGTGGTTACGCGCGGCCTGGTGTCTACGTGCAAGAGGTCGAAAGGGCCCAAACGAGTCACCTGCCGGATCCGGCGGACCCGCACAAGATCGGTCAAGGAATCGGAGTTTGGTTCACGAACTTGAATTGGGGCAACGTGGACATCGCGATCCTGGAAGATCGCAAGTTCAAGACGGGGCCGGCAGGCCGTGTGCCCAAACAAGGGCCTCGCCCGGACCATATTCGCAATCCCGACTACGACCCGGCTAGCGTCGATGTCGACGGGGCCGTGTTGCTGGGCGAGCGACAACTGAGATTTATTGACGCTTGGGCTCAAGATTGGCGGCAGGCGAAAATGAAGATCGCCGTTTCGCAAACGATCTTCTGTGGAGGTGCCCATATCCATGGCAGCGCGAACGGAAGGCTGCATGCCGACATGGATTCCAATGGTTGGCCGCAGTCTGGCCGCAACCGAGCGCTGGCGGCTTTGCGAAAAGGGTTTGCATTTCACTACGCCGGAGATCAGCACTTGGCGACCATTTTTCATCATGGCGTCGATGAACATCGCGATGCAATCTGGTCGTTCTGCGTACCGTCCATTGCCAATCTCTATTTGCGTTGGTGGGAGCCGCTGGAGGGGGGCGAGAGACGTGAAGCTGGCGCTCCCGAGTACACGGGAGATCACCTGGACGGCTTCGGCAACAAAGTCACGAATTATGCGGCGGCCAATCCGGAGAAGATGCCGGCCGGCAACATCTTAAACACCCGCTCGGCGGGCTTTGGGGTTGTCCGCTTAAACACGAAGACCCGCAGTATCACCATGGAATGCTGGCCGCGCAACGTTGACATCACCGATCCCGCCACCGAACAGTATCTCGGCTGGCCCAAGACGATTTCTCAGTTAGACAACTACAATCCGTCTTCCTGGGGAAAACTCGGGACGTTGTCCTTTGACGTAAGCGATCCAGTTGTGCAACTGGTCGAGACGGACAGCGGCGACATACTGTACACCATTCGCGTGCAGGGTCGCTCGTTTACTCCGCACGCTCCGAAAAGCGGAGCCTTTCACGTGAAAGCCGGCAAAGACAAGCCAGATGCGGTCGTTGTCCGCAATGGAAAAGTCGGTGATCCGGCCGTCAGCGTCAAACTGCGTTAAAGAGTTTTTGTAGGTGAATCACCGTTCGGACTCGAATTCTGCATACGCATTGTGCTGGTGGATGGACTCGTAGTTCTCTGAACTGCAGCGGAACCATGAGAGTCTCGAGTCTGCTTGGAGACGAACAGCCATGTCGCGAACAGTGTCTTCGACGAACTTTGGATTGTTATACGCCGCTTCAGTGACAGACTTTTCGTCGGCTCGCTTTAACGTAGGAAAAACGGAGCAGGATGCGGCTGTGTCAACCATGCTGAACAGCTCGTCGACGCCAACTTCACAACCCGCATTGAACATGACGCTGACCGTCAGTTCGCAACGCTGGTTGTGCGCGCCGTAGTCAGAGATTTCTTTCGAGCAGGGACATAAGCTAGTCGCGGGCCCCGACACGGTCGTCGTCAGCGACCGTTGTTGGCCAGCGCAGATTTCGATGAGTACCTGCAGTTGCAATTGACCTGGTCGGCCCGTTACGGGCGCGGAGCGATCAATAAAAAATGGAAATCGAATCGCGCCGAACACTTGCGATGCCGACAAACGTTCTTTGACCTGGTCGAACAAAACTGCGAGTCTGTCATAGCTGAACAATCGATCGCTGCTTGCAAGCAGTTCCACGAATCGGGACATGTGCGTCCCTTTTTTGTCAGCTGGCAATGTGACAAACATGTCCAACGAGCCAACAGTTGGTTGGGCTTGGTCCACAGCATCCGACGTGGGCGCGAAGCTAAAGGCCCACGGTACTTTGGTTACTCCGACCTTGTTGATTCGTAAGTTTCTTGAATCAGTATAGGACTGGACGTCTGGGAGAGGTTGCATATCAGAGAAGTTGCCCAAATCGGCTCGTTAAGCAGCGTCGACCTTCGGCGGGCAGCAGTCGTATCGGCAAGTGAACCGGTGATTAACCAGGTGCGCAGAAACCAGGAACAGACCGCCTAGAGGAGTAATCCAGGGTGTGAAGCCGGCCGGCAATAGCGCCGAGATTTCTTCGGTTACATCGTCCGCCGCGTTTGCCTGGGCGCAGTGCTCGCAGTTTTCGTTGGTGCAGACGCTCAGTTGAGTTTCCGATGGTTGGGCTTCCGCGACGGTGGTCGCTTCCTGGGGCGGCGCGCAGCAAGCGCAACTGTCTTCCAAGACAAATGCAGCGGTGGCGATCGTCGTCAGGCCGGCCATTGCCAAGCCCGCTGGCAACCATCGGCGATGGACACGCCAACCTGGCACGAATGCGAGGAGAGCCAACAGCAGGCAAACGCCGACCATCGCTTTGTGGAAAAACGCGTCAGCCAAAAAGCTCAAGCCGAACATCGGGAGAAATGTGATCACAAACGGCATGGCCGCGCAGTGAATCGCGCATCCAACCGAGGCCAAGATGCCCAGCCAGTCGGGCAGCAGCGAACTACGACTCGTTCCGCTACCCAAGTCGATCGCTACCTGATCGCCGGGCTGTCGGTTGCCGACAACTGAAAAACTCTGCATTGTCGCGTTCCCATCGCTAGAGCGTTTTTTCTCTTGGTAGTGCCTGTTGTCGACGATGTTGAGCAGCGATCATCGCCGACGGCACAAGCCGTATGTCCGTGCGACTCGCACTAGAGGATCTCTACTTTTGACGTGGCTTGTCCGCAACGAAATGAGTAACCATTTCGTCAATAACGCAGGCCATATGTCCGTGCGACTCGCACTAGAAATCCTGTTTCATCGTGCTTGAACTCGGATTCACGAGCTGGCTGAATCCTGAGCGGCGTAGAATTTTAGTGCAATACGATTGCATCTGCAACTAGATCGCGGAGAAGTTGTTAGCATAGGAAGATGCGGTTCATGTGGTTCACGCTCAGGCATGTGACGCCGGGTAAAGGTGGGCCACGTTATACTTGGACCATTGACGGAATCACACTTTGGTCTTCAATGGCAGGCTGATTGGTGACCGGCGTTCGCCAGTTCAAAACACTTGAGGAGTAGATGCCATGGCTCAGTCCGACGGAGAACAAAGCCGGCTGGCGATACGTCAAGCTGGTTTGCGGGCCACACCTGCGCGAGTGGCAACGCTGGACTTGCTCCGAGACTCGGCGTCCCCTTTGACCCACGCGGAGGTTGCAGAACACCTGGCCAAAACGAATGTTGACAAGGCTACGGCTTTTCGGGCTCTGAACGACATGACCGACGCAGGGTTGGTGCGGCGAACAGAGCTGGGAGACCGAGTTTGGCGTTTTGAGCTGCTGGGGGATGGGGAGGACGAGCATGCGGCGCATCCACATTTTGTCTGCGTCGACTGCGGTCAGGTGTCCTGTTTAGGTGACATCAAACTTACAAAGAAGAGTCTGTCCGACAGCGCTCAAATTGGAAGGGTGACCGAAATCCTGCTTCGAGGCCAGTGCTCCAATTGCCTCTGATCGAGTGAGAATTTCGCAGATCGGATCCGCGCGCCTGTCCAGGTTGAAGACAACTAAGGGCAGGATTCGCGATTGGGTTTCACTCGCGGTCATCCGCGATCCCGTTGCCATTGTCGTCGACGACTCCGGACAACGGATTTCGCAACACCGCTTTCCAAGCGATTTCACGAAAGCGACGGTCTAGTTCTCGACTTGGAAATTTACTGTCGGCGAAGACGTCACCCGGAATCAGTTCTGGATTCCGGCCGTAGACGGTAGCGTAGAAAACGTAGCCTTCGAGGCTTTCGAGTCCTGGACCTAAATGTCCCAGCCGGTCACGCCACAATGAGCGCTCCTGCTCGCCAACGATTCGGTGACTGCCTTCGATGCCAGGTAGTTTACCTTGATCCAGGTACTTCACGCACAGCA
>JANQOL010000795.1 GCA_028289675.1 Pirellulaceae bacterium | reverse complement strand
TCGCGTGCCACACTGCACAACGCGGGATTCATGGAACGCAACCAAATCAAAATTGGTTCAACGATTTCCGTGCGCAAAGCCGGAAAGATCATTCCCAAGGTAACGGGGGTCTTGGCTGGCCAGGGACCACCTAAGTTTCCGGAGATTTGCCCATTCTGCGATCAGGCCACCGAATTGGTCCCAGGCGGATCCGCGGACATGTTGGAGCTGACGTGCCCGAATTCAAGTTGCTCCGCGCAAAATGTCAGTAGCTTGTGCCACTATCTGGACACTTTTGGCGTGTTGGGACTGGGCGAGAGTCGCGTGGCCAGTTTGGTGGACGGTGGACAAGTGACCACGCCGGCGGACTTCTATGAATTGGAATCGGAACAGGCCCAGGCATGTGGCCTGAGTGAACGTCAAAGCCTGTTGGCCATCGCCGCCATCCACATGATTCCGGCTCCAGACAAGTTGAACAACACGGAACTTGCCGGCCGCATCCAGGTCGCGCGGCAGTCAAAGAAGGTGGTTCCGCTATGGCAGCTGTTCGCGTCCTTTGGTGTGGACGCCGCCGGAAAGTCCGCAGGCAAAGCCCTGGCGAATCATTTCGGATCTCTGGACAAGATGCGTGTGGCCTCCGTGGAGGAACTGGAAGAAGTCGAGGACGTGGGAGCCAAGACGGCCGCAGCCATCGAAACCTATCTTTCAGAACACAGCGAAGAAATCGATCGTTTGTTGCAGTACGTCGCACCCGAGGCGCCACAGGCAGGCAAACTGAGCGGCAAGGCGTTTTGCTTCAGTGGCAGCTTCGAAGAGGGCAAGCGCCATTGGGAGCAGCAAGTGGAGGCGCTAGGCGGCAAATGTGTGGGCAGCGTGTCCAAGAAAACCGATTATCTGGTAGCCGGCCCTGGCTCTGGATCCAAGAGTGCCAAAGCCGAAAAGCTAGGCGTTCCCATTCTGACCATTGACGAGTTGCAGGAAATGTTGTGAGCCGGCGAGATTTCTTTGAGCCTCCAAGAGTCTCGCGCGATAGCTGAACCCAACATCGTCTTATCGAGTTGGTCCTAGGCTATCTCTGCCACACGTGCGAGGACCGTATTAATTCTTCATACCGGTCCTCTAACGTCTGGCGAAGATCGGCTGCCTCTGACGCGGTGGCAAACAAGTTATTTTGTTCGGCGACATCTTGGCTAACGTCGTACAGTTCAAAATCGGTCAGGTTGGCGGACAGGACCTGGTCACGATTTCCGGCGTGCACGTTTTGTAGCTTGGGGAATGCTCCGGCATCCAGTTTGGCCAGCATTTTCCAGCGCCCCGTGCGCATGGCCACACGTTGTTCGTTGAGTGCATTGAAATAGCACCACACCAGCGGTCGGCCGCGTTGGGTGGCCTCGCCATCCAAGAAGCGCACCAAGCTCATTCCATCCAGCTGGAGATCTTCAGGCGGAGTTTGTCCGGCCAGCTCACAACACGTGGGCAGCAAATCCAAAGACGACACCACGTGCTCCGACACTTGCCCGGCCGATACCCGAGCGGGCCAGCTAAGGATTCCGGCGACTCGAAAGCCAGCGTCAGTGGTCCAAAGTTTCATACCTCGCAGAGGAGTGGCACGACCGTATGATCGGTTGGCGGTGCGGTATCGATTTAGTGTCTCGGGGCCGTTGTCGGACGAGAATACGATCAACGTGTTGTCGCGCAGCTGAGCTTCGTCGAGCTTCTGCAGCAGTCTGCCCACCGCTCGGTCAACGTTGGCAACGTTGGCGAAATATTGAGCCTCGTCTTCATTGCGGCTCACTGCGAGATACTGTTCGACCAACTCTGGTGGCGATGCAACCGGCTCATGCGGTTCGTGAAACGCCAAGTACACGAAGAACGGTTGCTCGGGCGCAGCCTGTTGATGGTCGGTCAGCCAGCGAATGACTTCGGTTGTCGCCAGCTGGCAGCTACTACCTTGCAGCGGTCCTGCAGGTTGGCCATTGCGCACATAGTTCTTGGGATCTAAGTGCGACGGTGCAGCGTTATTCTGGGTACCAAACCAATGGTCAAATCCGGCGTCGTCGGGCTGAGGTTGGTCGGGTGAGTTGAACTTGGAGTTGCAGTGCCATTTGCCTGACATGCACGTGGCATAGCCAGCCTGCTTCAACAGTCGTGGCAGCGTGACTTCGCTGCTGCGCAAATGGACCAGATCACGCAGGTCAGGTTTAGGGCGATTAGCCGGCGGAATCCAATCGTAGACTCCGGCCAGATTCGGGCTGCGCCCGGTCATTAGCCCGACGCGAGATGGAGAACAAACAGGTGCAGCCGAATAGCAGTTGGTAAAGCGAATGCCGGAACTGGCCAGGCCATCTAAGTGCGGCGTCTGAATATGGGGGTGACCATAGCAGGCTAAATCACCGTATCCCAGGTCGTCACACAGGATGACGATGATGTTGGGCCGGTCGGCCGCTTGCGCCGAAGGCAAAAGTGGGATGGCCATTCCTAGCGAGCAGACACCAAACAGGAGCTGGCTGAGCTTGAGCGTCACCATGGCTTGAATTCTATGTGTGTTGGCAGTTCGGAGGGATTGCTACGCGGTCAGCCGAAGCTGTCGAGTCCTACAACGTACAAGCTGGCAGCCCGCAGGTAAATCATCCGGGCCAAAACTCCGGCGGCGGCACGCACGACCGGGTTACGCCTGAGTACCCAGCCGCCACTGATGCGGTCGGTCGCTGGGCGACGCGATGATTCGGCGGAATGCCCTAGACGTGTGGTTTGACAAAGCTATCTGACGTTTCCTGGGCACCGGCCACGGATTTGGCATTCGAAACTAGCCGGGCAGCTCGTATCCTGTAGCTCGACTTGGCAGCCAATGCTTCGCCTTCACTCCAACGAGCCCCATAGCGGACCCTGTCCCCAATGTCCTCCACGTCTTCCACGTCCAATTTGATCGTCGAAGATACCTTCGCCGAAGCGTTTCCGATGACTGCCACACGGCTGATCATCACCGCTCACAATATCGAGCTGGCTCAGATGGCAGCGCGTGAGTTTTGTGGCAACGCGTCCAGCGTGATTGGTTGCGATGCGGAGGCGGGGATTGAACGGCTGGCTCGCCAAGATGAAGCGCCGGACGGGCGACCGGGTGTCTGTGTGCTAGCGTTTGCGTTCAGCCGCAGTGCACTGGCGCAGGCGGTCACCGCACGCATTGGCCAAAACGTGCTGACCTGCCCCACCACTGCCTGCTATTCTGGGCTGGACGCGCCGGCCGACAAACGGATCAAGGTAGGTGCACAATTGCGTTTTTTTGGCGACGGTTTTCAAATCGCCAAGAAATTGGATCAGCGGAGGTACTGGCGCATTCCCGTCATGGATGGGGAATTCGTGTGCGACGATGTGGCCGGTACGGTCAAGGGCATTGGAGGCGGCAATCTATTGATTTGCGGCAGCCGTCAAATCGAATGTCTGGAAGCTGTCCAAACCGCCGTTGCGAAAATCAGACAGGTGGATGACGTTATTCTTCCGTTTCCTGGCGGCATTGTGCGCGCCGGTTCGAAAGTGGGCTCCAAATACCCGAAGTTGAAGGCCAGCACCAATGACCGTTGGTGTCCCACCTTGCGCGGCCAAACGCAAACCGAGTTGGCACCGGGCGAGAATGTGGTTTACGAGATCGTCATCGATGGATTGTCCGAGCAGGCGGTTGCGCAGGCTATGCTGGTCGGGCTTGAGAGCCTAAAGACCAGTCCAGGAGTGCTGCGTATTTCCGCCGGCAACTATGGTGGCAAATTAGGCCCGCATCACTTTCATTTGCGGCAGCTTGGCTGATTCGGAAAGATTCTGATCGCGAAATCACCTGCCGCTGTCCGAATTACGATACAGGTCCGGCGCGTCAGCTGGTATGCTATAGCAGCGAGTGCGAGTCGCGCGGACGCAGGCTGTGGAAACCGCTGGAATGCGGGCTTTCGGCTCCTTCGGTGGGGCTCCAAAATCGGGCAGCGCCGCCAAGTGTAAAACGCTCTAGCGAAGCCACTGATCAACCGTGACAGAATCTCCTGGCCAGTTGTAGCATGCCCAGTTGTAAACTGCTGATGAACCCAATGCGTACGGCCAAGCAGGGCGTGCAAGTGAACGTCGGCAAATTCACCGACGACTATGAGGCCATCGTAACGGCGCTGTCGATGCATGAAAGCGACATGCAGACCTTAGGGGTTGTCGACGGTGACAAAGTTCGGGTGCGAACCGAGCACGGCCACGCGGACTTTGTTTGTGAGAAGGCTAAGGTCCCGGAAGGTATGATCTTCGTGCCTTACGGCCCGCCAACCTGCCAACTGATGGGTGGCGACACGGGCGGTACAGGCATGCCAACCTCCAAAGGCTGGGAAGTTGAGGTAGAACCCTTAGATGAGTGATGCAATGAATCATTCCTCTGCCAACCTGGCCGGCGATCAAGGTCCGCATTTCCAGGCTCCGGATGAACCTAGCGGTGCGAAAGCCGATCGTCCAAACGACGACATAGTCGGCTGGGAAGAGGTCGAGGAGGGGCGTTTCTTGCCGCGACGCGTGCGTGGCAGCTGTGTTGGCAGGGCACTTGGATGAACGTTTGCCGTTCCTTCGTCTGGTTCAGACGATCCTTCAACGCACTCTCTCATGCCTGCCGAGGAACCGGATCCCACGGCATAAGAGATCTGTATCTCGTGTCGGCAGGTGACTTGGGCGCGGTGCATTCGTCGCGGATGCACTTCTCGCTCTCACGGGACCATCGCCACATCGGTTGTTGGTGGAGTTTAGCCCGGCATCTGACTGCACCCGCAGGCATTCGAGTTGGTCATTGATTGCTTCAGATAACTCCTTCGTGAAGAAATCCAAGCTATGGACTTAAAGATTGTCGAAAACGCTACCTGTACTTTTTGCGGATGCGTGTGCGACGACATTCGCTTGCACACCGATGGCCAGCGTATCCACCGGGCGGACAAAGCGTGTGTGTTGGGCAAGGCGTGGTTTCTGAATCACACTGGCGAGAAGAAGTATCCGGCGGCGATCATTGATGGCCAAGAAGCTTCCCTGGACGACGCGATACGGGTGGCCGCCGAGGAATTGTGCCGAGCGGATATGCCGCTGGTCTACGGCATGAGCAATACGACGTGCGAGGCGCAAAAAGAGTGTGTGTCGATGGCCGACCGACTGGGCGGTGTCGTGGACAGCCACACTTCGTTGTGACACGGCCCAACGGAAATCGCGGCCCAGTTGGGCGGCAAAGTTACTTGTACCTTGGGCGAAATCAAAAACCGCGCCGACTTCATCATTTATTGGGGAGGAAATCCGGCCGAGTGCCATCCGCGGCATTTCACGAAATACACGTTGATGCAGAAGAGCAAGTTTCTGCCTCGTGGCCGCAAGGACCGCACGATGGTGCTGGTGGACATTCGTGAAACCAAGAGTGTTCGAGCTGCGGATATCTTCCTGCAAGTCCGTCCCGGCAAGGACTTTGAACTGCTGACGATACTGCGGGCGCTGATCAAGGGTCAGAAGGTTGCGGACGAGCAAATTGAGACCACGGGCCTGACTCGCGAAACGCTAGAAGACTTGGTCCTGCGTATGAAGTCCGCCAAATTCGGGGCCATGTTTTTCGGCATGGGACTGTCGATGACTCGCGGAAAACATATGAATTCCGCCGCCCTGCTTACCTTGGCGGCCGAGATGAACGCGTTCACCAAGTTTGTCGCCATGCCTATGCGCGGCCACGGAAATGTGACCGGCGCCGATGTGGTCATGCGCTGGCAGACCGGCTACCCATTCGGCATCACCTACAATCGTGGCTACCCGCGTTACAATCCCGGCGAGTTCTCGACGGTTGACCTGCTGGTTCGCGGTGACACCGATTGCGCGTTTATCATTGGTGCCGATCCTGGAGCCACCATGCCGCGGCCTGCCATCGACCACTTGGCGCGCATCCCGACCATCGTGCTGGATCCGCACGTGACTCACACCAGCCGATTGGCCAAGGTCCACATTACGACGGCGCCGGCAGGCATCGCCGCACCCGGAACCGGCTACCGTATGGATGAAATCCCGTTGCCACTGCGGCCCGCCATTTCTTCACCCTACCCCAGCGACGAAGAAGTCGTCAGGCGGATCAATGCCGCGATCGACGAGCATCCGGATTGGCGCCACGCTCAGCCGCAAATGCTGACCAATCAACTGTAACATGTTAGCAGCGAGTCATTCGGGACGACTAATCGGCGGCCACGCGATAGCGTGCGGTTCACCCATTGCGTTTTGCGGCCACCGCGTGCAATCGAACTGCGGCTAGTGCAATATCCCAGCTAGGACCTGCAAAGGAATCCAATTGAGCACGCTTAGGATTAAAGGCGGCAAGATTTACGATCCAGGCACAGGGCGTGATGGCGTCATTGGTGACATCTGCATTCAGGATGGGAGCATTGTGCAAGATGTGGTGGGTGGCACCGAAATCGACGCGCAAGGACTGGTGGTGTTCCCGGGTGGTGTGGACGTG
>JANQOL010000777.1 GCA_028289675.1 Pirellulaceae bacterium | reverse complement strand
AGAGAGGGAGTTTCCCGGCATTCGTGTGCTAGGCACAATCGGCTGGATTGCCGCTGGCTTCGCGTTGACCCTAGGTGGTTGGGAAACCAACATCGGTATGTTTTATTTGGCAGCCGTCGGTTCCGCCGTATTGGGCATCTTCAGCTTTACCTTGCCCGATACTCCTCCCGTCAAAGCGGATGGGCCCGTCAAATTGGGACAACTGATCGGCGTGGATGCTTTTGCGCTGTTCAAAGATCGATCGTATCTGGTCTTCATCCTGTGTTCGATGCTGATCTGCATTCCGTTGGCGTTCTACTACCAGATCGCGAGCCGGGTCGTGGAGCTGGCTCGATTGCCAATCGCTTCGACCATGTCCTTTGGACAAATGTCAGAGATCTTTTTCATGATCGTCATGCCCTTCTTCTTTCGCCGGTTGGGTGTGAAGTGGATGTTGGCGGTTGGCATGTTGGCGTGGGTCCTGCGGTACGCGCTGTTTTCTTGGGGCGCGCCCGGAGAGATCCGCTGGATGATCATCTTCGGAGTGGTCCTTCACGGAATCTGCTACGACTTCTTTTTCGTCACCGGACAGATTTACACCGACCAAAAGGCACCCGAGGCAATTCGAGCTCAAGCTCAAGGATTGCTGGTCATGTTGACGCTTGGCTTGGGAATGATGATCGGGGCGCAGGTTGCGGGCCAAGTCGAGGCCACTCATACCACTGAGGAAGCGAAGCAGTTTAATGAACAAGTGGTGGCTGTGACCAAGCAACTGGACGATGCAATTGAGGAAGATCGTCCGCAGGAGGAGATTGATCAACTGTCGGCGGAGAAAGACGAATTGCGGCATTCCGAACTGGCTGCCATCGAGTGGGGCCAGCTATGGGGCAAGCCAGCGATCTTCGCGCTGGCTGTCCTAGTATTGTTCGTCATTCTGTTCCACGACAAGGGCATCGCAGCACCCAACTCGACGTCCTCCGAAACGAGCCCACCAGCAGAGGCCACATCATGAGCGTTGACACGGCAGCAGCCGATTTGCAGCACGCCGTCTCGCAGGCCCGGCCGTGGCTGCTTGGGTTGGACGAAGCGACAGTGCGTCATCGTCCAGCTCCAGATCGCTGGACGATTGCCGAAGTTGTCGGCCATCTGGTGGATTCAGCTTGCAACAATCACCAACGGTTCATTCGTGCCCAGGAACAAGAGACGTTGGAATTCCCTAAGTATGATCAGAATGCTTGGGTGGACCGGAACAACTACGCTGCTAGCCCTTGGACGGAACTGGTCGAGCTGTGGACTCTCTACAACGTGCACTTAGCTCATGTGATCCGCCAGGTGCCAGCGGAACAGCTTGGCACTCAGTGTACGATTACGCCTTATGAACCCTGTACGCTCGAATTTCTGATCACGGACTATGTCGCTCATTTGAATCGTCACCTGCGCAAAATCCGAGAACGCATTGACGAATAGAACTGGTGGAGTGGCTCGTCGCCCACTGCGATCGTCCGAAAAAGTTTGGCGAGAGCATCTGTATGCCTTGCGGAAGAAAGAGGCACAGTCGTTGTGCGTCAAGCAGTTACGCTAACGCCTCCAGTTGTTCCCAGCGCTCGTAGTCACTGGACAATTGCTCTTCCAGTTCCGTGAGCTGTTGCTGCAGTCCGCCGATTTCATCGCCAGATTTTTTGTAAAGGTCAGGGTCGGCCAATCGCTCATGCAGCTGGGCAATCGCCAACTCAGTCTGCTCAATTTGTTCGGGCAACCGGTTGAGCTCTTGAGTCTCCTTGAATGTCAGCTTGCGTTTCGGCTTGTCCGAAGAATCTGGTTGCTTCGGAGGCTTTTCAGCCGAGCTCGGCTGACGTTCTGGTCCCGCCGAGGCCAATTGTTTGCTCGATGCTGAGGTTGGAGCGGCTTCAGGACGCTGCCGGATCCAATCGTCGTATCCGCCGACATATTCGCGAACTTGGTAGCCGCCCGTCGGTTGTTTATCAAAAGCAATGACGCTGGTGACGACGTTGTTGAGAAAATCTCGGTCGTGACTGACGACGATCAACGTTCCTTGGAAGTCGACCAGCCGCGATTCCAGCACGTCCAGTGTTTCCATGTCCAAGTCGTTTGTGGGCTCGTCCAGGATCACCAGATTGGCCGGCCGTGCGAAAAGTTTGGCCAGCAATACCCGGTTCTTTTCGCCGCCGCTCAGCCGCTTGATCGGCGTTCGGGCCCGCTGAGGGGTGAACAAGAAGTCTTGCAAGTAGCCCAAGATGTGCTTCTGACGCCCGCCAATGTTCAGCGTCTGATAGCCGTCGGAAACGTCTTCTTCGACGGTCTTCTCACCATCCAGCTGGGACCGCAACTGATCGAAATAGGCAATCTGGACATTCGCCCCCAATCGAACTCGGCCCGATTGAGGCTGCAGTTTTCCGAGCAAGACCTGCAGCAACGTGGTTTTTCCGACGCCGTTTGGACCGACGATGCCAACTTTGTCACCTCTCATGATGGTCGTGCCAAAGTCGGACAGAATTGGCGCTGCCTCGCCGTGCGCGAATGTCACGTCTTCCGCATGAACAATCAGGTTGCCGCTACGAACTCCATCTTGAATGTTGATCTGCGACGTGCCTTGCTGCGTTCTTCTCGCCTGGCGGGCCAGCCTCAGCGCCTTCAGAGCTCGGACACGCCCCTCGTTGCGAGTACGTCGCGCCTTG
>JANQOL010000757.1 GCA_028289675.1 Pirellulaceae bacterium | reverse complement strand
AGATACAATGCTCGATTCGTCCCAAGTTAGCAAATTGGTAATGGCTGTCACAGCGTGCTCGCGATGTCGGGCATGCGAGCTAAGTGCGGCGACGCTCTTGACCTAAGTTACTACATAACAACTAGTTAGAACATTTATCAAGGAGCCTTCCGTGCCGCGTTTACTCGGTGTGGACATCCCGAATGACAAGAAAGTCGCGATTTCGCTGACCTATCTCTTCGGAGTTGGTCCGCATGTTGCTAGGGAAGTCTGCGTTAAGACCAACATCGATCAAGACAAGCCGGCTCGCGATTTGGACGAAGACGAATTGAGTCGATTGTCGACGCTGTTGGAACGCGACTACACGGTCGAGGGTCCGTTGAGGCGATCGGTCAGTCAGAACATCAACCGGCTGCGCGAAGTTCGTTGCTATCGCGGCTTGCGTCATCGTATGAGCTTGCCGGTTCGGGGGCAGCGGACGCGCACCAATGCACGGACGCGGAAGGGGCCCCGCAAGACGGTCGCGGGCAAGAAGGGCGTCAAGGACTTGCGGTAATGCCGCAGTTTTCCGGCCGGTCTGTTGCGCATGGTTTTTGTGCGACGTACAGTTTGTTGCATCGGCGCGTAGTTAGAAATTCTAGATTGTTGGGCGAGGTAGTTTTGTGGCAAAGGTAAAGCGACGTAGGCAGCGGCGAAATGTCACCATGGCGGTGGCGCATATTCGTTCCACATTCAACAACACCACGGTCACGATCAGTGATACCAAGGGTGACACGTTGTGCTGGGCCAGTTCGGGGACATGCGGTTTCAAGGGTAGTCGCAAAAGTACGCCCTTCGCTGGTCAGATGGCTGCTCAGCAAGCCGCCGAGAAGGCAGCCAAGTTTGGCGTCAAGGAGTTGGAGGTTCGGGTTAAGGGGCCCGGGTCGGGCCGCGAAAGTGCCATCACTGCGCTGCAGACCGCCGGAATGACCGTCAAGTTGATCGAAGACGTCACGCCAATTCCTCACAATGGTTGTCGCCCACGCAAGCGACGTCGCGTGTAATTCCATTGAGAATTAGTTGGCGATCAGCGCATCTCACATCCACTTAATCAGCACACTCAGGAATCTCCAATATGCACATCAAATGGCGCGGGCTTGAACTTCCCAGTGCTGTTCATGCTGACCAGCACACGTTGTCGCAGACCTATGGAAAATTCGTAGCGGAACCGTTCGAGCGCGGGTTCGGTACGACGGTCGGCAACAGTTTGCGTCGCGTGTTGCTTTCCAGCCTGGAAGGTAGCGCCATCACGCAAATCAAAGTGCGTGGGGCTCAGCACGAATTTACCACGATCCCGGGCGTGCTGGAGGACGTGACCGACATCGTGCTGAACGTCAAATCGTTGGTGGTGAAGAATCACAGCGACTCCACACGAGTCATTACCATCGAGCGGTCGACGGCGGGCGTACTGACCGGAGAAGACATCCAAACAGACGCCGACGTTGAGATTATCAACAAGCACCATGTGCTGGCTACGTTGACCGAAGATGTGCCCTTCGTCATGGAAATGGTTGTGGAGAACGGGCGCGGATACGTGCCCTCCACCGAGCATAGTACTCGTGATCACGAAATCGGAATCATTCCCGTTGACGCCGTTTTTAGTCCCGTCATCCGAGTCCGCTACGACATCGAAGAAACTCGAGTCGGTCAAAAGACAAATTACGATAAATTGAACCTGGAAATCTGGACCGACGGTTCCGTCGGCCCGGAAATGGCCTTGGTGGAGGCAGCCAAGATCTTCCGCAAGCACCTGAACCCGTTTGTCCAATACACCGAATTGGGTCAGCAAGTCCACGCCACGGCGCGCGGTGGACCGGGATCGGCAGAGGCTCAGTTGGAAGCCAAGCTGAATATGCCCGTGGCCGATTTGAAGCTCAGCGTGCGGGCTGCGAACTGCCTGGAAAGCGAAGGCATTCACGTCATTCGCGAATTGGTTCAACGTAATGAAGACCAGTTGCTGGAGATTCGCAATTTTGGCGAAACGACCCTGAACGAAGTTCGAGACAAATTGGCCACATTGGGCCTGCACTTGGGTATGCGGCTGCCTTCCGCGCAGAGTTTTCGATAAGGCGGAAAGTTTCCGATTGACTGCGGGACAGCCCTGCCGTCCTCAACAGATCAATATTTAACTGACATACGGTTGACGTTATGCGACATAGACGACTGGGGCGAGTGCTGGGGAGATCTCCCAGCCA
Organism: Pirellulaceae bacterium; assembly: GCA_028289675.1. GTDB lineage: Bacteria > Planctomycetota > Planctomycetia > Pirellulales > Pirellulaceae > Aureliella. The sequence goes on along the minus strand of JANQOL010000757.1, from coordinate 2,586 downwards.
TCGCAAAGCCCTCTTGAAGAATTTGGCCACGGCTCTGTTCTTGACCGAGCGAGTGGACACCGATCTGGACGACAACGCTCCCAAGGTCAAGGGGCGAATCGTCACCACGTTAGCGAAGGCCAAGGAAGTTCGGCCGTTGGTCGAGAAGTGCATTACGATTGCGAAGAAAGGTCGAACCGCGGAGGTTGCTGCCGAGCAGTATGGCACCGACGCCGACCGAAATACCGAGGCGTGGAAGTCTTGGCGGACGGGTAAAGACTATGCCCAGTGGGTGGCCACCAACGCGCCCGCCGTGAATGCTCGTCGGCGACTGTTCCAAATTCTGCGCAGTAAGGAAGCGGTTGCCATTCTGATGGAAGTGCTGGCCGAACGCTTTGAGGATCGACCTGGCGGCTACACGCGGATCCTGCGTCTGGCGACTCCCCGGTTAGGTGATGCTGGGACCCGAGCGATTCTGGAATTCGTTGGCAAGAACGACCGCATAGTCAAACGCAGTGAGAAGCCGGACTTCGGAGATGAAGACGCCGATGACGCACCGGACGACGAGTCTGGCGCCGTGGCGGAAGACCCGGCAGAGGTGGCCGCCGAGGCGGAAGCAACCACACCTGAAGAGGGCAGCGACGACAAGTCCTCTGAAGAAAAGGCATAGCGTAGACGGCAAGTATCCGACGGAATTAATTGTTAAGAGACCGTGACCCATGGCCAAAAAGAAAAAAGAGATCATCCACCTCGTGTGCGAAGAGACGGGTGATTACAACTACACGCTAAAACGCAAGGCTGGTAGCGAGAAGCTGCGGATCAAGAAGTTCAGTCCGCGGCTACGCAAACACACTGTGCATGTGGAGAAGAAGAAGTAACTTCCCTCTACCAGTTTGGCTTAGTTACACACCGCTTCGGCCCGTTCCGAGCGGTTTTTTTGTAAGCTGTCATGTCCTCGTTTGAGGCCGTGACCATCTCGTTGTGCCACGTAGTCATTCGCTAACGAGCATGCGATGATTCTTGCCGTCTGGGCGTTTCGCGAGTGATCTCGGGCGGAGTGCCCGTCAAGAGTATTCTTGTCCTTGGGCGGTGCCGGTTTTCGGCGATGCTGAGCAACCAACTCATTGATGTAGCAGGCTATGTGTCCGTGCGAGCCGTCCTAAATCTCTGCTGGTGCCTGGTTAGTTGCGGCCTTGGAAACTGCTGGCCACTGGTCGCCGCTGGGCAGCAGCCGCCGACGCCAGCCAGCCAGAGCGATTCGCCGTTGGCACTTGCCGACTTTCGACCTGTTCCCAAGGTCCGCGGCAAAACAACTTTGCTGAAACACGCTCGGTTCCCAGTCGTCGATGTGCACTCACATTTCCGATTGCGGCTCCGGCATGATCCGGATCAACTGCGGGCCGTATTGGAACTTATGGATCGTCAACGCATCGCTGTGTTTGTAAGCTTGGATGGCCGGTTGGGGCCAAACCTGGAGGAGCACATTCGCTATCTGTGGACGGACCATCGGGACCGTTTCGTTATCTTTGCCAATATTGACTGGCGCGGTTCGGGTGATTTTCGGCAACCGGAAACTTGGGATTGTCACCAACCAGATTTTGCGCGGCGCACGGTCATGCAGCTGGAACAGGCTGCACAGCGCGGCATCAGCGGCGTCAAGGTCTTCAAATCGTTTGGGTTAGGGTACCGAAATCCTGATGGCAGCCTTGTCGCCATCGACGATGCTCGCTTTGATCCCATCTGGCAAGCCTGCGGACGGCTGGGACTACCCGTCATCATGCACACGGCTGATCCTAGTGCGTTCTTCGATCCGATCACGCCGAACAACGAGCGTTACGAAGAGTTGTCGCGCCATCCGGATTGGCACTTTCCGGCAGATCGATTTCCTAGCCGCAGTGCGTTGCACGCTGCCCGCAATCGGCTATTTGCCAAACATCGGGAAACTCAGTTTATCGCCGCGCACTTGGGCAACGATGGAGAGGACTTGGCTGAAGCGTCGGCTCTGTTGGCGGCGCATCCTAATGTGACGTTGGAGATTGCTTCGCGCATCGCGGAACTAGGTCGGCAGCCTTACTCTGCGCGCGAGTTTTTGATCCAGCATCAGGATCGTATTCTGTTTGGGACGGACGGACCCTGGGCGGAAGAGCGCTACGGATACTACTGGCGTTTCCTGGAGACCCAGGATGAGTACTTTCCGTACTCGGAGAAGCCCTTTCCGCCTCAAGGCTTGTGGCGGATCTATGGTGTGTACTTGCCCGATGAGGTGCTTACCAAGATCTACCATACTAATGCTATGAAGTTGATCCCCGGTGTGGCCGAGCGATTGGCTCGGCTAGAACAACAGGACGCAACCTGGCGACTACCCAAGTAGTTCTTGGATTTCGACCAACGTCGGTGTTGGTAGAGAAATGCTATCACGTTGGAATCGCTCTAGGGCGACGGCGCGCCAGGCTCTAAAATAGGCCGCAGTGAGCTCCCAGTGTTTTCGCGGCGTCGAGTGTGGCTCCCGCCGCTCGCCAAATGGCGCCTCGCGCTCCGAAAGACTGAGTTGCCAACTGGCCGCGTGTCTCACTCTCCTCAATCTCGTCAGACATGGATGTCCGCGGG
>JANQOL010000704.1 GCA_028289675.1 Pirellulaceae bacterium | reverse complement strand
AAGCAGGCAAAGGTGTTGGAGGTTTGAAACGGACGCAGAGTCCAATTCTGCAGTTGTTCATCGACAACCGGACCCATCGGAGCAACGTGAGCTTGGCCGGATTCATCTTCGGATGTGAGCAAACCTTCGATGATCACGACTGTGCTCCGACAACCTGCCGACTCATGAAGTCGATGAACTGACCGATAATCTCATCTCGCTCGGAATCGCGAAATGGGTCGTGCAGACGATCGGGCAAGATCCTCAACTGACAAATCGCACCGGCAAGCTGCGCAAACTGTTCGGAAGCATCGGGGCAAGTCATGTAGTCTTGGGTCCCGTGAGTGAGGAGCACAGGATGTTCCAGCTGCGAAGCGCGTTCGAGTGCCCATGCGCCGCTGTCCAGCAAGGCGGCTCCCAATCGAAGCGACAGTTGACTGTGAAACAGCTGGTCGTCATTCAACGCGGCTTGCTCATCAGGATCGCTCATTAAACGCTCGGCCACTACCGTTGAATGCAGGCGGTAGTTGGGGTGTATCCGTAGCAATTGGCGGCCGAAGAACTCCACTAGCCAATGCGGTGGCCGCACCGTCTTCAGCATTGGGCTGGATGCGATCGTGGCGGTTGGCAGCACTTCGCTGTGCCGCAGGACGTAGTTCAGTACCAAATTGCCACCCATGCTATGCCCAAATAAGCAAACGGATGAGACTCCTTGCGAATAGATGTGTCTCAGTACGTCCTGGATGTCAAGCAATAAAGACTCATACGATTCGATGCATCCGCGGCGTTCGGGACTCAGGCCATGCCCCTGCTGATCAAATGCAAACACATCAAAACCGGCCCTCGACAAATCGGTTGCCAGACGGTGATAACGGCCGCCGTGTTCTCCTAGTCCATGAACGATCAGCACCGTTGCCTGCGGCGGTCCGGTGGCCTGCCAGCGGTGTAGATACTTCGTGGAATTCGGCTTGATGTCCGTCCACTCAGCGGCGTAATCGACGGTCGAATGTTCTCGTTGCATATGCAATGCTATGAAGTGATGTCTGTCCTTTAGACCGGCTAATAGGCTTGTTCCAGGATGGACTCCAAATCCTGCTCCCGAGGTGTTTGAGGGTTCACGTCCATCAGTCGTTTGATCCCAAATGCCTTGGCGGCTACCGCCGGGATGTCGGAATGCTGGAGTCCCAGGTCGCTCAAGCGAGTCTGGATGCCGATGGCGTTTTGCAATTCCACGACTCGGTCGATGGCCATGGACGCGGCATCTTCTTCTGCCGCGCCGCGTACGTCGGCACCTAGCCAATCGGCGATCCGTGCGAACTCGCTCTGACGAACGGGCAGATTGTAGCGCATCACGTGTGGCAATAGCAGCCCGTTGCCTTCTCCGTGCGTGCAATGGGTCAACGCTCCGATTGGATACTCCAAGGCATGCACGATACCCACACCACTATTGGAAAAGGCCATGCCTGCTAACGTGGCCGCCAATGCCATGTCATCCCGAGCGGCAGCGTCGTCGGGATGTTCCACGGCCGTGACCAACGAGCGGCCGATCCGCATGATGGCTTCGCCAGCCAACAATCGGGTCAACGGGAAGCTGCCTTCGTAAGCCCGCGCCTGCGGATCGACGTCCACCATCTCCGAATAGTCACGATTGGTGTAGGCTTCAATCGCATGGACTAACGCATCGATGCCACTGTGTGCCGTGATCCGTGCTGGGCAGGATGCCGAACAGACTGGATCGACGATGGCGCACGTCGGCCTCAACCACGGCGACAGGCTGCTGACTTTAACCTGCTGTTCGAGATCCGTTAGCACAGCAGAGTGACTGACTTCACTGCCGGTTCCAGCTGTTGTTGGCAGTGCGAATAGCGGCAGGATGGCTCCGGGTACGCGATTAAATCCAAAGTAGTCTCGAGGCGTGCCTCCATGTCGCGCCACTGCGGCGGCTATTTTGGCGACGTCTAAGTTGCTGCCGCCGCCAATGCCGATCACACAATCGGGCGAAAAACTGGACCCAGCCACGGCGGCCGCTTCGGCGATTGGCACGGCTGGCTCGGCTTGCCCTCCATCAAAGATCTTCAGGCGCTGACAACGCTGTTCCAACTGGCCAAGCACGTCTTGAATCGAGTCCAAATTCAGTACAACGGAATCGGAGACGATCAGAGGGCGGCTGAGTTTGCGTTGCTCTAACTGTTCAGCCAGTTGCAGGCGGCTACCTCGCCCGAACTTGAGCGAGCCGGCCATGGAGAATTGCCAAATCGTGTTGGGAGCAGCGTTCAATGTTTCTCAATTCCCCAGCCAATTGCGATCATAAACCAGCGACGTC
>JANQOL010000703.1 GCA_028289675.1 Pirellulaceae bacterium | reverse complement strand
CTACGCTCTGCCGGATGTTCAGTTTCCGTTCGGCCAGCGCGGCTTCCAAAGTTGGTCCATCGATTAGTCGGTGCACGACATAGTCCAAGCCGCGAAATTGCCCGGTTCCATAAACGGGAACAACATTTGGGTGCTGCAACACCGCGACAGCCTGTGCTTCGCGAAGCATGCGGAGGCGGATGCTGGGATCCTCGGCTTGGTGATCCCTCAAGACTTTGATCGCAACGGGACGATTGAGGCGAGTGTCTCGACCGGAAAAGACCACCGAGAAGGCTCCCGATCCGACGCGCTGCTCGACCTGATACTGGTGGAGCATCATGCCTGGCACGATCACGGAATCAACAGACACCGCCGCATCCGCTTCGCCGTTAGACGGCGACGGTGGTTGACACTCTTCGTTCAATCGATCGACCAACGATGGATCGTCTGGAAAGCGTTCCAACCACTGCTGGCGCGTCGGCAGACTGCCGCCCGATCGGCGAATCGACACTTCGAACAGCAGCAATTCCAAACGCGTAGCATAGTCCGCACTCAATGGCGGAAATTCTCGCCAGTAGTCTTCCGCCCGAACCGACAATTTCCGCTTCAGTCGATGCTCCAAGTCCACCTTGGCCAATTCCAGCAGTTGCTCGTCGTCAAGGTCGTCCTTTGCTTGAACAAACTTGCTCAACTCCGGTGGCGAGTCTTCGCGCCACGCACGCTCAAACTCCATCAAACGCGCTTCACTGTCCTGCCATGGCGAGCGGTTGGATTGATCAGTCATGACACAACGCTCTTCAACTTCAGCCAGTAGCGCAGATATCTTCCGCAATCTGCCGGACAAGCGCCAGAGTACGGTTCACCGTGCGGGTAGATACTTGAACTTTGTCAGCAATTTCGTCGATCGAATACTGCTCTAATCTCAGCAGCAGCATTTCGTGGTGCGTTTCCGGCAGCTTGGTCAAAATCTCGTCCAGCAGCTCTTGCATCATGGCGACCGCCGATGCCGTCGGAGCGTCCGACGGGGGTGCCTGGGCATCCGGGCCATGCGAGGGCACGTCCGCTTTCTCGCGGTTAATGTCGCGCTGCTGTCGGGTGTGATGCCGTGCTGCCTGCATGGTCTTGCGATAGGTCATAGCGGCTAGCAACCGCCAGACATCGTTGGCCGTCGAAAAATCGAACTGTTGCTCGCGATGGCGGCGAAAGAAACTCTCAAACACGGACTGTACGATGTCTTCCGCGTCCAAGCGGCGTGACAAACGAGGCGACATCCGAGCGCTGGCTAGTCTCAACAATCGATCGGAAAAACGGCTCACGGCCTGGGATTCGAAACCAGCCTCGCCCTCAACGACCCTCTTTAGCCAACTGGAATCGCCCGCTGACGGCGACGAATTGCCTACCATATTCTCTGCCAAACTTACGCGGCGGACGCCTATTCCGGCCTATCTGCAATCAGTTTAACCGTTTGCTTCGACGGTTGTTCGGGCAGCGTAGCAACCCATCATGGACGGTACGGGCAAGGAACCCATGCAGCTCGAACCAGCGCCATTCTAATTCAACTGCCAACTCATCATCACACGCATCGCCTACAGAAGAGCGAAACGCTCGGACCAGAGCCTGCACCGTCAACGGTGCTGGTTGCTCATCTCGGCGAGATTGTGACGATGATGAAGCCAGGTAGCAGTGCCCATCGTATCGATTGACTCTCGATGTAGTCGGATCGCTGGCCCGATGAGAATTGGCCGTTCTCGACTTGACCGCCCCCATTACCAACGCAGAGTCGCCGGAAAGAACTCCGCCAGCAATTCTTCGTAGTACGGCTTGAGAGCTTCCACGTCCATCCGCTCTTCACGCTTGGTGTACAAGTCGTATTGGTTGAAATCGCGTACCCACTTCAGAGTGCTTTTGTCGTCTTCATTGAGCAGATACGCGTAGGCACCTTCTCGATGAATCGGATAGCACGAATGGTAGCGGATCATGGCCAGAGCCGGAGGCGGCAGGTATTCGCGAACAACATGGTACAGATACTCGTCGTGACCCCACGACAGCAACACCTGGTCGAGACCACAATGCGCTTGATAGATGCCCAGCCGAGACTGATACTGGGCATGGCCCCAATCTTCGTTCTCCCGAAAGGCCTCGTGGAAAACGATCTCTTCCGCAAACCGGCAACCGACCGGAAACGTGTCGCCCACGACCGCCCACTGCGGCTCGCCCCACAAACATAGAATCTTGCCGAGGTCGTGAATCAGTCCCGCGACGATGTACCATCTGGGACGACCATCGTGGCGAATGGCTTCGGCCGTTTGCAGCAGGTGCTCGATTTGGGGTAGATCGATGTCCGGATCGCTATCGTCCACCAACTGGTTTAAGAATTCCATCGCTTCCCACATTCCCATGCGGCGGCGATCCAGACTCAAGAATTGAGCGCGTTTGCGCTTCACAAAGTCGAAGGTCTGATAGCGATGATTCTGAAAGTAAAACTCTCGAACACCCGGCCGAACTTGGTTGACATAATCACGAAACCCGGCGGATGCTGGAGTCTCGGGATATCGCCGCAGCAAGTCGTCTTCCCAGGCATCTATGTCACTCATATCTGTGGTCCAGAAAGGAACCTGCACGCGCGGCGGATCGGAGAGGGCGCAGATCAGGCAGCCGTCTACACGGTGATCAGTCTTTGCCGTAGTGTTTCACAACCTCCCAATACTCGTCAAATGCGCCTTCCACATGGAAGTCTGGACTATTGTCCAAGTCGTGGCACTCCAAGCACTTGTCGCGAGCCTGTTCCAAAGTGATGACCATCTGCTGTCGCAACTTGATCAGCAGATCGTTGTCCGCCTCAATGTCACCATACTCGGCATCGACGTGCATCTGACCTGGACCATGACAGTTTTCACAACCGCTGCCGACCAGATGAGCGGTTGTATCGGGATTTAGAAACCCGGAAGCGTAGGGGTAAAAGTCTTGCGGATTCCAACCGGTCGCGTGACAGCTCACGCATTCGGGATCGAAATGCCTCGGAATACCACCACGGTCGTTGTTGGCAGCCACAATGGAATCCGTGGCGTGATAGTGAGGCGTTTCTTCCCATTTTGAAAACGCACTGGTGTGGCAATCGCCGCAAGCCTCTGAGCCAGCAAACTTGCGAGCAGTGGGATGCACGACCGGCATTACGCCCAAGCCTTCGAAACCAGTGTCTTTCAGTCGCCGCTGATACTCGGCAAAATGCTTCAACATTCGTTTGGAGTCTTTGAACTGGGCCGAAATGGCGATCTTCTGATAGCGGATGGGCATCTCGTCATCGTCAAAAATGCCAACGATTCCGCCGTACATTCCTTTCGTGCCCACCTGAACCATAACTGCTTCACTGCCGGCAATGGGTTCGGGCTTCAACGTCGGTTCTCCAAACCCGCCGGCGGTGACCACCAGATCAAATCCAGGCACCTCCTGTGCTAGCCGCGCCGACTCCTCGATGGATGCATGGGCCAGCAACACGACAAAGTCGCAGCCTTGTTCCTGCAATTCGGCCACAACAGGCTTGAGACTCTCGACCGGATCTGACACCTCGACGTCCGAGCTTTGAATCTGAGATGCAAGTTTTTTCTCCAAAGCGGCTGTCACACCGATCTTCCGACCGCCGGCTTCAATAATGCGATACGCGGGAAAAAAAGATGGATCGATGATGCTGACATTGGAACAAATAAAAGCGCCTGGGTTCAATTCATCCGAACTGGCTGCTTGAATAAGTTCGACACTAGACAGCTGCAAATCGTCCACGCCCAAAGTAGCGGCCTTGTAGTCCATCATTTTGAAAGCTTCAACGGTGGACTGAAACTTGATTTCAGGCTGGCGGCCAATACGTCGCACCTGGTTTCCAACGTCCACTGGAATCAACTTCCAGCCTCGCTCACGCAATTGGTTCAACAGCGTATCGCGTCGGATCAAACCGCCTTTCTGCTTGTCCAGTCCTGTACATCCACAGGGTTCCAAATAGCCATGCTGCTGTCCAGAAACGAACAATACAGCTTGGGGTTGAGGCCAATCCGGTGCGATTTCTTGATTTAGTTCAGCTTTGGAAACGACATTCGCTTCGGTCGGTAGTTGTTTTGATTTGACCACACTGTTCTTGGAAGATGCCAACTGGGAACTCGCCACTTGAGGAGGCGCGTTGGCAGGCTGTTGATCCGCAGTGGAGCCTGGTCCCGGAGAGCCCAGCTCTGGAGAGCTGGGCGTTGAGGAGCCTGGAGAGTGGTCGCCCAAGACGACCAGCCCTTCACTGTTGACAGCCTGCTCGTCCACGTCTGGCGCCGGTCTAGACGTTTTGGATTCATCCTCGGTCGCTAAGTCGCCAGCCGCCGCTAGCGCCGGTTCATCGGTCGCAACACTCGCCGATGGTTGAGACTGGTCGCAGCCAATCAGCAGAATCGACACCAGCCACACTGCCAGCAGAGTGATGGCTCCGGTCGGCCAGATATTTTGCCGCATCCAGGCCCTCCGCCCGAGTTCAGAAGTGTCGCACAATCGCACAGCATTCTCCCCCAAACGCCATTTAAGGACCAATTGCGAAGGACCGGAACGATTCTTCAAGGAATCGTGGGTGCGAGAGCGTAGGCCTTCCATGGGTACACGCGAACTGAAATCGTCAATTGTCCACGATCAATCGTACATAAATCGGCAAATCGGTGCCTTTTTCCAGCCCCGTTTTGACGAGGACTTTGCCGAAGCTTTTCCCGGAATTTCCAGGATAATAGACTTCGGAGGCCCCGATGGGAACCTCGAAACGGATGGGAAACATCTTGCGTTCCCCGCGCATCTTGGGCTCTCCCACACTGACGTTGAGCGCCGAAGCTGGGATTTCCGTTTCGATGGTCGGTTTTAGCTGATCGCGTTGTTCACCCCGCGCAGTCAGCCAGATCGACACGGTGGCTCCTTGACTAGCGTCCACGGTACCTAGACTGACTAAATTCAAGTTGGGGTCAAAGGACGTGCCACCCACCAGCATCAAGTCACCGGTCACCCGGCCGGTCACGAGAATGTCCAGCAGCCCCGCATCTTCTCCCAAATCGGTAGCAAACTGAATGCGTGCCGACATTGGTCCAATGGGCATACCCGGTTGAATTTCCAGATCCACCCGGTGCGCGTGCCGCGCATTCCTGTGCTGCGGAAACTTCTCGACGTCGACAGGCACCTTTTCAAATCGAATCTGGACCAGCTTTCCAGTTTTCGGATTCGACCACAAAAAGTCCTCAAGCGTGTCTGAGTCTTCGCTGTAAGTGAAAATATGCAGCGTGCGTTTGATTTTCTTGCTGACCGAAACGTCGCCCAGATCTAAAGCGCGCGGTTCTACCATGAAACTGTCTGAAACCAACCCGCGAACGCGGAGCTGGATTTCGGAACTGTTGGGATCGTTCGTGTAAATGGTCGCCGATTGTCCAAACTTCGGCATGACAGTTTGCGCGGTCCAAGTCAGTTTGACTTGCGCTTCTTCGTTTGGCTGAATGACGGAAGTCTCCACATCCCCAACGGTGCATTTGCAGGTCGAGGGTCCCATGTTCAGATTCAGCGGCCCTGTACCCACGTTGCGGAAAGTAAAATCATGGCTCATGGTTTGACCATGCATGATGGATCCAAAATCGAAGTCCGTGCCACCGACGACTTCGACCTTCGGAACACCCTGGTCGGAGCTTTGCTCGACCTCCTGAGCGGTCATTTCTCCACGTTCTTCGGCCAGCGTCATCCGAGCTCCCAAAAAACGCTCCTCAAAACCGCGATAGATGAGCGCGGCCTGCAGCTGGCCGATACCGACACCCAAGACGGCACTGACGACGAGAGTTCCAACGATTTTCAGCATGACAACTCGCGGAGGCTAAAGAAATTCAGTTTCCAGGCACGTTGACGGGAATGGTCGTGCCAATTCCCAAGCTCTTGGGCCACGACTGCCTGCCCGCGGCAGTCTATTGGGCCCCGCTGGACACTTTGGCAGTCGCCCTAGTGCTACGCAGCCAGTCTATCAAAAGTTCTGCGGGGACCGAACCTGATTCGGCGGTGCGCAACCGGTCAGGAACCGCTGGCAAGGGCATCCAAATCAGCTGGCTGGCAAGCTGCTTATCCAGATGGGGAGTGGCCCCGCTGATCCGCTCGGCCTCTTCGAGTTGCTGATCAAAGGTGGCCCAATCCCGCCGCAACGCCGCTGTGGCCGCCAATTGCACGCGCAGTTGCACACTGCTGGGGTACAGTTCCCACGCCCGCTGATAGTAGTTCTGTGCCAATTCTAATGGGTCGTCCACAGACAAGCCGGACCGCTGCGGCTCAGTGGCCAACATCAGCATCTGATCACCTGCCCGCTTCCAGTTGACGAACTTGTGACGATCTCTGTCTAGCCAAAGCTCGATTGCCAACCGCAGATCATCGACTTGTCGCCGCAGCTGGCTGGACGTCACTGGCGGCGTCTGCAACAGCTGATTCAGTTTAGCTTCACCAAGTTGGGCCAGCCGATCGGTGTTCAGTCCATCTGCGTCGAACGCTTGCTGGATGAGCGCTATGCGCCGCTGCCCGGACGCGTTTTCGGCTTGCTGCATCAGCGCCCAGCTAGTTGTCACCGGCATCCATGTTTGAAAAACAAACACTCCCAGACCTGCGATGGCTACTGCGGCACCCGCCCAAGATCCGATTGCCCCACCGGTCGACGAGCTCCCCTGCTCGGTCGTAGGACCGGTCTCTCCTTTGAGGTCACCATGGCTGGCGGCCAAAAACACCATCAGTGGCAGCGCGATGCCAGCAGCCTGCCAGGAACCGCTAGCCAGCAGGCACACCAGACCGGCCACGGATGCCGCCCGCAAGACATTGAGGTCCTGTTCCACCAACCGTAAGACACCGGGCCAGCTAGCCCAGGCCGCCGCCAGGCCGAGACAACAACCAATAGCGGTAGATTGCCCATCGATGCCTTGCAGCAACAGCAGTAGACCGATGCACATCAGGCCACCGACAAGCGCTCCGAACAAAACTGCCCTGCCCGTCTTTCGATCACTCTCTGTGGTCTGCTGACTAGTGGTCCGTGCAGGCCACAGATGCCGAGCCAACCAGACCAAGATCAACATCGCCAGCGGAAGAGACAGATTGACCGCCAGGTCGAGCGCTAGATTGTGAGGGTCGGCAACCGTCTCACTGGCCAGCTCCAACTTGTATTGCGGGTAGAAGGACTGAAAATTGCCCAAACCGATGCCGAACAGCCAATGGTCGCTCAGCATCCGCAGACTAGCCAACCAGTACTCAAGGCGAAAAGCCAGACTCTTCGGCGCTTCGCTTAACACCAGCTGATCGTTGCGTGCCATCCAAAACAGAGCGGCGCCGATCGCCAGCGCGCCGCCCCCCACAGCATAAGACATCGCGCGGGAGCGCTTGAAGATGTTTCCGCTCACCACCCAACGAGCTAGCACCCAGTAACCCGCTGCGGCCAAGAGCGCTAGCCAGGCTGTACGACTGCGAGTTAGCAACCAACAGATGGCCATCAACAAGAGTAGCGCCAGCCCAACAGCAAAGCGCACGCGCCAGGCGGCAGTCTGCTCGCGTTGGCCGAACAACCACATGGCTGGCAACATCAACACCAAGCCAGCCGTCAACAGAGTGGCCAGAGAATTCGCTAGGGAGTAGTGGCCGTAGGGCTCCGGACTGTATAGACGACTTTCGAATCGTGCCCGTTGAGGAGATCCCTCGGGTGCGATTAAAGGAATCTTGGCGAGCACGCCCTCCGGATCGGCCTCGTAGAGCGCCCGCTGTTGAGGAAAGCCCCAGACGACTTGATGCAAACCGACTCCAGCTTGTGCCGCACAGCCGCCGA
>JANQOL010000692.1 GCA_028289675.1 Pirellulaceae bacterium | reverse complement strand
AAGAAGACGGCATCCCAGACGCTTTCGTACGCGTTGACTTGCGCAAGAAATTGCGTGCCGAGCGCCGAGAGGTGACCATGAGTCGTTCGGACACCGATGGCATTATTCAAGCCGCCGTGCGCTATCAAAACACCAAGAATTTCGGCGGCGCGTACTGGTATTACTACTGGCGCTACTCGCAAGAACGCTACGAGAGCTTTGTGGAGATCGTTAACGCCAAACAACAGAAGAGCCCCGCTTGGTACAACGAGGGCGTGCTGGAGTTGGAAGGCATGCAAGACGATGACGGGTCCTGGGGGAAGAAGGGCATTCGAGACATCACGCCTCCCAAGGTCAGTACGTCGTTCGCCATCTTGTTTCTGATTCGCAGTACGCAGAAGGCCATTGGAAAACTGGACGAAGGATTGACGTTTGGAGGCTATCAACTGCCGACCGATGTATCCAGCATCAAAATGGTGGGAGACAAGATCGTCGGAGACGAGGACACCTCGGTCGAGAATTTGCTGCAGATGTTGGAGGACGACGAAGCCGGACAAATTCAAATGAGTTTGTTGCCCGATAACTTGCCTCTAGATAGCGATCCCAAGCAGCGTAAAGAACAGATCTCGCGATTGACGCGCTTGTTGGACAGCCAGGATGCGCAAGCGCGCCAAGTCGCCGCGCGGCTGCTAGGCCGCACCGAAGATTTGAATGTAGTGCCCGATTTGATTTATGCCCTGACCGACCCGAACGACAAAGTGCCGATGATCGCCGAGGAGAGCCTGCGTTTGCTCAGTCGCAAACTAACGTCCGGAAAATTGAAGCAGGGACCAACGGACGTCCAACGCAAATCAGCAGAGGCATTCTGGAAAGAATGGTATTTGGGGCTGCGTCCTGACTACATTTTTATCGATCGCTAGTGAGAATCGGTGCGTCGACTGGAAGCCCGCGATGGACCTGGTCCGTGCCGCGCAGCAACAACGTATTGTCAGACTATAAGACTTAACCCGCGCCAAACCCACGAATGGGGCCGCCATGAGCACCATCACTCAATCCAACAGTCCACAACTGGCCAAGGCTCAGGGAGCCACCAGCTTGCGAACGCAGAAGGTCGATGTAGTGGCCAGCCTGTTGATGGCCGGGTTGGTCATCGTTGGACTTTTGGTTGGGCTACTATTCGTCATCTGGCTAACCGAGACCTTCACCTGGAAGGCCGGCGAAATCACCCTCGAAGAAGAGCGGGTCGCCGGACGTGGTGACCACGCCGAAGGCTTTGAACGAGACATCGAGCCTCCCGGCGCCGAGGAGGTGGAAGAGTTGTCCGAACCCACGTTGGCGGAGACCTTGGAAGCGGTCACCGAGGCCGCCACTAGCGTCGCCGCCTCGCTGGATTCCGTCGATTCGCAATCGCCCAGCAGCAACACCGGCAACGGCCGCGGCGACAGCCGGCCCCCGGGCCCGTTGGGCGATGGCGATGACATTGTCCCTCGGTTCGAGCGCTGGGAGCTTAAGTTCCAAGCCAAGGGCCTGAGGCCATACGCGGCTCAGCTGGATTTTTACAAAATTGAGTTGGGCTGCATCGGCGGAGGCATCACTCAAGTCGACTACGCGTTCAATTTGTCCACTTCGCCGCAAAAACGATCTGGCACCAGTGCCGAAGAAAACAAGACGGCGCGTCTGTATTTCATGTGGCGTCAGGAAGGACCATTGAAGGAATATGATCGGCAGTTGCTGAGCCAGGCTACCGTCCCGACCCAAGGGCGACAATTGCTGAAGTTCATTCCCAAACCGTTGGAAGATCAGTTAGCCCAAGCGGAAATGCGCTTCGCTAAATCGAAGGGCCACAACACCGTCAAGGAAATTGCCAAGACGATTTTTGAGTCGCGTGCCGCATCAGCCGGCGGCTACGAATTCGTCGTCGTGGACCAACGATACCGGGTCCCCCAAAGCTAAGGCCAGTGGCTCACTGTCACCGGCATCAACAGGCATGTCTTTCAGAGTCGGTGACTTGACAATATCACCGCCGAAAAAGTGGTCAACGGCGGACGGCTCGCGCGAGCAATTTGGGAAAATGCTCGGGCAAATCCCACCGGGGGCGTGCACTTTCCACGCCACCGAGGTTATCATCGATTGGTGAGCTTATCGCTGCAGTTTCGGCGGTCTACTGCTAGCCGTTGGGCTCTCAGACGCCGCTCGTATCTCCCCCAACTGCAGCCCAATTTCTCGTCCAAATCCGTAAGGAATTCGCCTACATGCCGCAATCGATCTACGACTGGATTGGCCTGGCCGACTATTGCTGTCTGGCCGCCGTGGCCCTTTTTGGAGCATTTTGTTGCGTACTCGTTTGGACGCGGGTGGGACAGAAGTGGTTCAAGTCCGAAGACGAACAAAACGCGTTCTTGGATAGTATTGAGCCGGACCTGATGAACGGAAATTTCGAAGCCGTTGAAGAGGCCTGCGAGGGCGATCAACGGGCGGTGCCGATGATGATCAGCCTCGGCGTCACCAACCGTCACTTGGGTTACGCCAAAGTGAAGCACCTATTGACGGAACGATTTAATAGGGACGTGCTGGCCGACTTGGAGAAGAACATTTCCTGGGTCACCACCGTAATTAAGACGGCACCCATGTTGGGTCTATTCGGGACGGTCACTGGTATGATCGGGGCTTTCGCGACGTTGGCTTCGGCCCAGAGTGTCGAACCCACCAAGTTGGCCAAGGACATCAATGTCGCTCTGTACACGACCGCCATTGGTTTGAGTATCGCGATTCCCTTGGTCATGGCACTGAATGCCGTCAACAACCGTATTCGACACATGGAAGAACTGGTCGGATCGGGCGTCACTCGGTTCTTGGAAGCCTTCAAAGTAGGACTGCCCAAGAATCGAAAGCGGTCCGCTTAGCGCGCACTGCAAGAAGTATTTGGATTCGGCGTGCGGCGAACGGGTACACCCGCTGCGATGCCACGCGCGGCGCGTCAAATCAGCCGCTTACCATTTCATTTGTCCTTCGCTTTTGTAGCAACCACGTATGTCGAACGTAGTCGCCGAGCCCGTGTTGGAAGATGAAATCGAGGTTGAGGAGGATTTCCTGAGCCCGCGCCCGGCCAGCAATGATGATGAGCTGGATATCACCCCCATGATCGACATCACGTTTCTGTTGCTTATTTTCTTCTTGGTTTCATCGAAGATGACCGCTGAACAGGCGGTGGATTTGCCCAAAGCGCGGCATGGCGGTGTGGTCGCCGGGAAAGAGTCCGTCATCATCATCATGAAGCGTGGCACCGGAGATCAGGCTGAAGTTCAGAAGGGTGATGGCACGGGGTTTTCCGCCGACATCGACCAGCAGAACGCCGAAATCGCGGACTACGTGGCCCAAGGCATCGACGCTGGCAAGAAGCACGTCATCATTCGCGCCGAGTCCTCGGTGCGGCATGGTGAGATAGGACGCGTGAGCGAAGCAATATCCGAGTCGCTCGAGGAAGGCGCATTGATCAATATCGCGGTCATGGAGCAAGGGTAGACGCCATGGCCATCCGGTTTCAATGCCCTTCTTGCCAGGCCGTTCGGGCCGTCAACGAGCGCATGCTTGGCAAGGAAATTCAGTGCCCTGAGTGCGCCGCCACCGTGCAATTGCCCTCGGCAGAAGACATCGAAGCGCAGAAACAGGCCAAGGCCCAACTTCGACGACAACAGGCCGAGCGAGAGTCGGCGCTCCGCAAGGCCCTGGCCACGCCGGTGCAAGTCGCCGTAGCGGACCCGGAGGTCAGCGAGGAAGAGCGGCTGGCCGCCGAAGAGAAAGCACTGGCTGCGGCCAGCGCCAGCTTTACGCGTCCCAAGCCCCCGTCGGGGGAAGACATGGACATGACGCCCATGGTGGACGTCACGTTCTTGCTACTGATTTTCTTTATGATCACCGCCTCGTTCAGCGTGCAGAAAAGCATCCAACGCCCAGCGGCTCGCAAAGAAGATCCCAGTACTAATGCCGTCCAACAAGACCCTGAAGAGAATACGGATATTGTCACAGTCCAGGTCGACGAGTTCAACGCGTACAACGTGATCACGACGGACTGGGATCGTGTCGCCGGCAGCAAGCAGGACCTGATCGTAGCCCTGAACGAAGCCCACGCGGGAGATTCGTCAGGTAATCAACCGACCAAGTTGATCGTTCAGGCCCATGAAGATTGCATGCACGGCACGGTCATTGCCGCCTTGGACGCGGGGCGTGAAGCGCAGTTCGAGAGCTTTGAAGTCAGCACGGTCGAACAATTCGACTGAACGTAAAAACCAATGCTGGGCATGTCCCCAACCACCGTCACTCTTTGGATCCGCGAAGAAGTTCTGATTGATGCAAGAACAGGCTAAACAGTTTATTGCCCTGCTCGAATCGCAGCAGTTACTTTCGCCCGAGATTGTCGAGGAATTGCATCGGCAGGTCTCGGAGAGCAAGACGCGTCTGACGCCGGAATTGCTGGCCAAGCTACTGGTCGATAATGGGCACCTGACAAAATTCCAAGCAACCAAGCTGATTGCCGAGATCAAAACCTCCGATGACGACGATTCGGAGCAGACACCGGCACCGGAAGTTGACGAACTAGGCCTGGCCCCTAGCGCAGAAGAGGGCATTGGAGCGGACGTGTCACAGGCTGCATCTGAGCCTGTTGCCGCCGCCTCGAATGTGGCCGCCGTGATTTTGGATGATGACGAGCCCACCGACGTCGAAGTGGTTGATGTGGTCGCCGTGGATGCGGTCCCAGTGCAAGCCGTGGAAGCGGTCGAAGCCGTCGAGGTCGTGGAGGCGGTCAGCAGCGACGCGGAGCTAGACTCGAACGCAGACAGTTCGACTTCCGCGCCGACCCCAGCCCCCAAACCCGTGCGCAAACAGGCAGCCAAAGCAAATCCCTGGGATTCGTTCCGCATCTTGGGCGTAGGCTTAATCCTGCTGCTGTTGATCGTGGCCGGCTATTTCCTGATCAATCACTTTGCCCGCGGCAACGCGGATGAGAGGCTCAAGAAGGCAAACGACCTGTACGAACAACGTAGTTATGAGTCGGCGGCCAATTTGTACCGCGAGTTTACCGAGAGCTTTCCCGCGCACGAGCAAGTCTCCTATGCCACCGTACGCTCCGCACTCTCTACCTTGCGTGACGACTCCGAGGGAGCCCCCAACCCCAGCGTTGGACTAAGCACGGCCATGGAAGTATTGCCGGGCATCGCTGATGAACCGGGACTGCCAGACCAACAATCGGATCTCGCCGGGGCCCTGATCGCGCTGGCAACCAAGTTTACGGAACGTGCTGACCGCACCAAGGAGATGACCGAGCGTAAGCAGTTGATGACTGAGCTGGATCAGTTGATGGAGCTGATTAACAACCCGCAGTACGTGGGAGCCAATCAGCGCAGCCAGCAAGCTCCCACGCTGCAACGACTGGCCGAGGACCGTCAACGGATCCTACGAGAAATCAACCGCGACGAAGAACTGGAGGTCGCTTTAGGTCAAATCGACGAAAAGCTGGGGGCCCAAGACACGATGGGCGCCTACGATATCCGCAGCGAATTGATCAACCGTTATCCGCTGCTGGAAGCCAATCCGCGGCTTCAGGATCGCGTGCGTCAAGCTTCGCAGATTCAGCAGTCGCTGGTCAGCACGGGCAGCCTCAATCCCCAGCGCAGCCAATCGGCTCCCGCAACGGCCGTTGGACGCAGTTTCATCCTGGGTAATCGCAGTGGACCCGGCGCGCCTAGCCTTCAAGGCCAGGTGGCGTTTGTCAAAGTCAAAGGTTCGGTTTACGGTCTGGAAGCCGACACCGGCAACATTCTATGGCGGCACTACGTCGGACAAGAATTCCACAGCGACCCTATCCGCTTAGGAGAAACTTCCGCCGTCGATGCGCTGGTGTGCCAGCCGGAGAAAGGGCTGTTATCGCGGCTGGATGGACGTACCGGCGAGACCAAATGGCATGTCGATTTTGGCCGGCCAATTCATATGCCGGCGGCCGAAAGCGAAGACCTGTTCGTGTCCTCGATGGACGGACAAGTCGCCAGCCTGGACCTGGAAAGCGGGCAGACCAAGTGGGTGAAACAACTACCACAACCGGTCCAGGTACGTCCTGGTTTGGCGTTCCGCAAACCAAACCTGTATCTGCCAGCCGAGCATAGCAATCTGTACGTGCTGTCTCGCAGCGATGGCAGTTGCCGGGAAGTCTATTACTTGGGTCATCGCCGCGGCGCCGTGGTCGTGCCTCCTGTGCTGCTGTTGGGGCAGTTGTTTGTCTTCGAGAACAGCAATTCAGAGACCTCCAAGATCCGGGTGCTTGCGACGGACAACGACGGCTTGCAGCTGAAGGACGTGCAAACCTTGCCTCCGCTGGACGGCAACATCGTGGTGGAACCCCAGGCCAATGGCCGTCGACTGGCAGTCCAAACCGATCTGGGCCAAATCCAAGTGCTGGACGTTGAGCCGACGGTCGAGACCGACAAAGTTTCGGTACTGGCCGGCATTCCCAAGAATGTACTACAACCGCAATTGTCCTGGTCCGCGTTTGTCGACAGTCAGTTATGGGTCGCAGACCGACGCTTCACTTTGTTCGATCTGCAGATTTCGTTGGGCAAGCTGAACCGAACTTGGACCGAAAACGATGGTGACCAATTCGCCGGTCCTCCTCAGTACTTTGAGGATGTGATCATCCATACGCGGCGGCTACGTGGCAATCGAGGCTCACGAGTGGCCGCTGTGAATGCCAACACGGGTCAAGAGCTTTGGGAAACAGACCTCGGCGTACCGATTTCCTTGATCTCTTCCACGCAGGACGGAAAATTTGACGCGGTGAACACCGGAGGCGCGTATTTCCGTTTAGACAACCAACCGCTTCGGAGCGAAGCAGACGCGAATCCGGGGCAGGGCAGGGTGGCAACTCTGTTCACCCATCCGGTGAGCTTAGCGGCTGGTGACCAAGTGATGTTGAACGAGTCCAAGCCCAACCAGCTGGCCTACTTGGCTCACCAGGCGGATCGTTCGTCATTGAGCGTTTTGTCCGCCAACTTTGGCAGCGCCAAACCGTCCTGCCCTCCGATCGCGGTGGAAGACAATTTGGCCGTTGGCCTAAACAACGGACAGTTTATCTTGATCGATCCCACTAACGGTGCGTTAGCCGCATCGCCGTACCAACCGCCGATGCAGCCCGGCAAGAAAGTCGTTTGGAACCGGCCAGTCTATCTGGATTCTTCTCAAACGCTCATCGTTGCCAGCGACTTGCAAAAGCTGGTCCGCCTCAGTGTTGGAGATTCGCTCCGAGCATTGACCGAGGTCGATTTGGAGGCGCCACTGACGGGCCCATTGGCCCTGCTCGGTACGCAGGTCGTCGCGGTCAGCGAGACTCGATCCGGAGACCGGCTGGTGCTGTACGATTCGACCTCGCTGGAACAGACGACCGATGTGGTTTTGGACGGACATGTTATTGGCGGGCCGTTTTCATTGCCCGAGTTGGTGGTCGTACAAACCGAGGGCCAACTGATCGCGGTGACTTCGCAAGGCGAAGTCACGTGGTCCATTGATTTCCCCAGTTCCGAACTGACTTCGCCGCCAGTAGTTCACCAAGGCCAATTGGTCATGGCAACCACGTCGGGAGAAGTCTGGGTCGTGGACGCGGCCACTGGCGACGTGGTTGGCAACAGCCGTGTTGGGCAGGGGCTGAGTTCCGCTCCCGTAGTATTGCCGGTGGGATTATTGTTGGGTAGCGACGAGGGCGCCGTGCTGGCGCTGCCCATGCCGTCGTCTCGATCGGAGACCCCCTGATGACTTCGCATGTTCCCGCAGGCCCGTTCTCGACGTTGGTTCGCCGTGGCGCTGTGCGCCCCGTCAACCGATGCTGGGGAATCTATCTGGCCTGCTGGCTCGCGATGACGGTCCCCACGCTGGCTCAGGAAATCGAGCGCATCGAGCCACCGCTGATTGACCAAGAAGCGTTTGACCTGATCACGCTGACTGACGAAGAGGGCTCTGATAGCGTCAAAGTCGTCCCTCTCGATTTTCCCGGTCGCAAGGTTCCCACCAACGTTCGGGAGACGGATCGCTTAGAAGTCGTGATCCAGAAGTTCCAGGACCGGCGGTACGAAGTTGCTTGGAAAGCGATTGCACGGATCGATTTGTATGAGCAGATGATCTACGACGAAGCCCAGGAGAAGATGGCGGCCAAAGACTTTGCGGGCGCCTTTCAAAATCTGAGTTTCTTGATGAAGAACTATCCGCGCATGCCTCGCTTGGAGACATTGCGGCGTGAGTTCATTTTCAACAGTGCCATTGACCGTTACACCAAACGTGAATTTCGTCAGACTCTTTCGGCGTTGGAAGAATTGAAGAGTTCGGCTCCCGACTATCGCTCGGCCGATGTCACCAATGCCTTGTCGCGGGTTGCCGATTCGCTGATCGGTAGCTATCAGCAAAATGGCAAACTGGGCAGCGCCCAAGCCTTGCTCAATCGACTAAAGAAAACTTACGGCCCGACTCTGCCCGTGGTGGCGGCCTGGGAAAAGCGGCTCAAAGACATGGCTTTGGCAAAAAAGGAAGAAGCCCAGCAGCTGATGGAACGCAAAGACTACCGCGGCGCCCGCAAGGCGGCCGTCGAGATGTTGGGCATCTTTCCTGACCTGCAAGAGGCGCGTGACTTGATCCGTCGGATCAATGATGAGCATCCCATGGTGCGGGTGGGAGTGATGCAGCGTAGCGGCGCACTGGATCCGACCAGTTTGGTGGACTGGCCAGCTAGACGCGCCGGCGCTCTGAGCTATCAATCGCTGTTTCAGTTTATGGAGACCGGCGCCGAGGGCGGCAAGTACGACTTTGCCCTTGGCACGTTTCGCATGAGCGACGACCGGCAGCAGTTGATTTTGACATTGGACCCCAACATCCAGGACAGTTTGGATGCCTTCGGACTCGCGCAAGAGTTGTTGAACCGCGCCGAACCCGAGCACCCTAGCTACGATGCGTCGTGGGCAGCCATCTTCAAATCGGTTTCGGCCTCCTCCGGCACGCAGGTCATTGTTGAACTAAAGCGGCCAAACGTTTTGCCCCATGCATTGATGCAGTGGATCTTGCCGGCCAGCAACGACGAAGCGGGTGCCTTGCCAGGAGAATACCGGCGGGCGTTTGCCGACCCATCAGAGTCCGCGTTCGCCCTGCGGAACGAAGAGCAGCGAGATGGCCAACCTGTGGAAGTTATCGAGATCTTTTACGACGATCCTAAGACGGCGGTAAACGATCTGTTGCGCGGAGAAATCGACGTGCTGGATCAATTGTATCCCGCCGA
>JANQOL010000666.1 GCA_028289675.1 Pirellulaceae bacterium | reverse complement strand
GGGACGGCCGATATTGCCGGTGAGCAGAGCGATGTTGATGATTGCCTGTGCGGTTCGCACCCCTTGGTAACTTTGGTTGACCCCCATCGTCCACCACAGTGAACAACTGTTCGCGTTGCCAATGGTGGCAGCTGCCCGCCGGATGTTTTCGGCGGTCAGACCACTGTGTTTGGCCACTTGCGGCGCGCTAAACTGTCGGACATGATCGCGCAGTTTCTCAAAACCGGTGGTGTGTGCTTCAACAAACGCGTGATCTACCAGTTCCTGTTCGATCAATTCATGAGTGATGGCGTACAGGACCGCTAGATCCGATTTGGGACGCAGCTGGAGATGCTGTGTCGCTGCCATCGCGGTTTCGGTCCGCCTTGGGTCCAGGACGAGAATCTCGGGCTGGTGCGGGTTGCGGAGAACCCTCTCCCACATAATCGGATGGCCAATGCAAGGATTCGCGCCTACGAACACCAGGCACTGGCTCTCTTCAAAGTCTTCGTAGGTATATGGCGGCGCGTCGAACCCAAAAGATTCCTTGTAGGCGGTTACAGCGGTGGCCATGCATTGGCGAGTGTTTCCGTCGCCATGCAGCATGCCCATACCGAACTTGGCCAGAGCCCCCAGGAAAGCCATCTCTTCGCAAGCAATTTGTCCCGTGCTGAGAAAGGCGACCGACGCGTTTCCAAACCTTGTTTGAATGTCCTTGAATCGCGAGCAGAATTCTCGCAGAGCGGCATCCCAAGACGTCCGCTGTAAATGCCCATCCGCGTCACGCAGCAGTGGATACCGAGCACGGTCGTCAGCATCCAAGACTCGCAGGGCCTCCCAGCCCTTGGGGCAGGCCATGCCCAGGTTCACTGGATAGTTCGTTTCCGGCGTCAAACCGACAGCTTGCGAATCCCGCACATGCAACCGTAGACCGCAGCCGGTGGCGCAATATCCGCACACGCTGGTCGTGGTGGCCTTCGCTTCCAGACCGTCTGGCGTCATGCCGAGGCCGTGCTGGCTGGGGTGCAGCAGCAATTCCCGAGTCATCGCGCCTTGGTCTCGCTGCAGGATTGGCAGCAAGGGCTTCGCCGCCGCCGGCATCTTGGTATGAAATGTTGTACGGCTCATACGCTGTTCCTAATCCAGGACTCCCGGCATACGGTCGTACACGACACTGGAAAAGTACAGCCAGCGCTCGGTCAGCTCTCCCACGGCTACGCAGATGGTGGCGCCGCCCACCAAAGTCCAACCAACGATCATCGATCCACTCACCACAGCGCCCAAGCCGAGGATGCCGAGGCTCGCGCCGGCCAGCCCGGAACTCAGTCGCGCCTGTCGCCATGCGGCCAGAGGACCGCAAGCTAGACGGCGACTGCGCGCGTGATGACTTTGGTTGGTACGATCTGACTCGGGACGCAAATGGGTGTGCCATTCCCACAGCAGCTTGGCCGCTGCGCCGGCGAGTCCAGCGGTCAGGGCAAACATAGAGCCCGTCAACATGGCGACAAGCATGCAGCCCAGCACGCAGGCAGTACCCAAGAATCGGGTCAATGTGCGGTGCGCGCTCCACAGACTTCGCTGGGTGGCGATGTAGATCATGCCGCTGGTGAGCAATCCGCAGATGCCACTAGCGATGGTTGCCCAGAGCGTCGCTTCGCCCAGCCAACTCGGGAACCGGTCATACCAGCTGTTGTTCGCCGACTGTCCCCACGTTTCTAACAGCAGTACAAGGCTCAGCAAGCCCATGTATTGGCCAAAGACAACTGCCTCGCGGCTGAGCCAGCTGGTGCGCAAGCCAAGAAAAACTCGCCAGGCACGCAGCGGTTGCCCCAAATGAAACATGGCGATGGCCAGTCCGGCTAGCGCTAGCAACCAGGCCGAGAACAGGACCTGAAGATCCTCGGGCGGCGATGCCGTCCATATGTTCCACACGCGTTCGGCGAGCAACGTCCCGACTGACGCTTGGGTGAGTACTAGCATGCCAGCTAGTGGCCAATGCGATTCCGCCGGCGTATCGACGTCCGCATCTTGTGCGACAGAGCGATGATCGCCGGACAGAATGGCGCCGACGTATCGAGTCGTGGGACGGGTGATCGACGACAGTGGCGCGCTTGGAACAAGCCGCTCGGCCTTGGCCACGTTTCGGGTTTTGGCAACCAGGCCAATCGAAATGGCCTCGTTGGGACAGGCTTGGACGCAAGCGGGCGCCTCGCCGACGGTCAGTCGTTGATGGCACATGTCGCACTTGCGGACAATGCCCAGCCGCGAACTGTATCTTGGAACTTCATAGGGGCACATCATCGTGCAGTATTTGCAGCCGATGCATTGATCGTCCAAGTGCCGCACAATGCCGGTCACTGGATCTTTGTCATAGGCCAAGACGGGACAACCGTTGAGGCAGCCAGGATCCGTGCAATGGTGACAGGCCGTGGTCACGTGACTGATCCGAGGCGACGGGTCGAAGGTAGCCAGTGCGCCCACTTGCCGCCAACTTTCTTCCTCTTCCAAGCCGTTCAACGTGTGACAGGCTACCACGCAAGCTTTGCATCCGCTGCAAGCATCCAAGTCAACTTCAAAGGCGTATTGTTCGTCGGGTGCCGGCAAAGACGTCGGCAGCAAAGATCGATAGTACTTGGCTTGTGCCGGTTCGGTGGCCCTCGTCGAATCTGCGCTGGTGGCATCGGGCAATGCGCTGAACTGTTCGACCGCCGACAAATCCGCTTGCTCCTCGAGCAATTGCCGCAGGAAATTCTCCGCAGTCAGTTCGGTTTTAGAAGCTGTAGTCGACATAACGGGACTGCGATACAAACGGCGCAGAGTTTTTGAGAACCTGTTGATGATGCGTAACGGAAGTAACAAGCAAGATCGTGGACTGGCTCAGAGCCACAGCAGGGCCACGCTGGTTAGTTGTTGGCCTTGGCAGGTTGGAATTGCCAGGCAACTGTTTGCCACCAGCTGATCGTCGGCAGATGGACCCACAGGTTGTCCGAGATCCGTGCGGAGGATCGCCGAACGGCGTGTGCGAACGTCGGAGATCAAACTGTGTGCCAGTTCTTCGGTGGCACTTACATCCTTGGATGGATCCAAGCTGTCTGGAACTGATGTTGCCACATGTTCAATCCGTGGCCGGTCGTCGACCATTCGCCAAACCTCGATCCGCTTGGCCATGGGAGATGGAATACTGCTGATCAGCAGCACGCTGCATAAAAAGTCAGGTGCAAAGATTGGCAATGCCAACGCCGTCTTGAGTTCTCCGGCGGACGCTCCGGCGGCCCTCAAAAATCCGGGATGGTTCCTTAGATTGTCGTGCACTACCGAGTGTCCGGCCTGAGCGGCCTGGCCCGGCAAGCCAGAACCTGGCTCAAAGCGTACGTAGGTACTCACGTTTTGGAAGCGGTCGAGATGTCCGAAGTAGCCTGCCGTCAATTTGAGATCTTGGTACGCCCCCTGGGGTTCCCAGACTTCGAACACGCCACTGGCCTTCCCAGTGACATTGCCACAGAGTTGGACAACGCAACGTAGCTCGTCGGCAAAGAAGATGGGCAACCCCAAACACACGCCATCGTTTTGAACTTCAATTTGCGGTCGTCGCGTGCGAATGACTTGCCGCGCATTGTCGACTGGCGCGGCCTCGACGGCAGCAGGTGAACTTCCATCCACGTCGCTGATGAACACACCTTTTAGGAATGATTGCGAATCCTCGAGCGTGACTGTACTCAATGAACTGGCTTTGGAAGAAAGATCAGATACCGCCAAGATTACAACTCCGACTCCGCGCTAAACCTGCACTTCAGCCGATCCAATGGCTTCAGTTACAGAAGTGGATTGTGCTTCCTCAAATTTCTTCACATCGGCCCTGTGTCGTTGGTGATCCTGGTCTTCCAGGAACGCCAGCATCTGCTCGCGAGTTTGATAGTATTCGGGATGTTCGAGTACCTCGGAGCGCACACGTGGGCGTTCAAAGGGAATGTCGAAGATAGCCCCAACACGAGCCCGTGGACCGTTGGTCATCATGACCACCCGGTCACTCATAAAGAGCGCCTCGTCAACATCGTGCGTGATCATCATGGTGGTCACGCGATCGCGCTGCAGAATGTCCAGCAAGATTTCTTGCAGCTCCATCCGCGTCAGCGAATCCAACATGCCAAACGGTTCATCCAGTAGCAACATGCGCGGTTTGAGGGCGAAGGCCCGCGCGATCCCTACTCTTTGTTGCATTCCTTGGCTTAGTTCGGAAGCACGCTTGTAGAGGCTGCTACCCAGACCGACCAGGCTCAGGTAATAGCCGGCGATTTCATGTCGTTGTTTCGCGGTTCCGTGTTGATAGACTTGGTTGACGCCCAGCAGCACGTTGTCCAGAGCGGTCATCCATGGCATCAGGCAAGGTGACTGAAAGACGACGCCGCGATCCGGCCCCGGACCATCGATCTCCCGATTGGCAACAATCACACCGCCATGAGTGATGTCGTTCAGTCCGGCAATCATGGTCAGTACGGTACTCTTACCGCAACCACTGTGTCCTAAGAGGCAAACATATTCGCCCTGCCCCATCTCCAATCCAAAATCCTCGACGATGACAGCCGGGCCATTCGGCGTGTCGTAGGTTTTGCCCAGCTTGAAGATCTCTACATAGCCTGCCATGTCATTCCTGCCGAGTTCTGGTTTTGTTGGAAGGGTGCGAAAGACTCAAGGTGCTCAAATCGACTGTTCGTCATTGGCCGCTATTGGACACCGATCGGCTAAAGACACTGACGCTAGGCTTGCTGGGCACAATCGGCTCAAGCTCAGGTAGTTCGAATCGCGGCTGCGAAGCCCTGGCGGCCTGATCGTCGCGGTCTTTCTGTCGTACGGCTACCAAGTAGTTGGTCACTGCATTGCGCAGACCCTTGAAGTACTCGTCATGGTTCAGTTCTGTGCGGTTCCGCGGGCGAGCAAGTTCGACCGAGAACATCGGGCCCAAAGATGCTCGGGGACCAGGGTTGAGTGCCACAATTCGATCGGCAACGATAATGGCTTCGTCCACGTCATTGGTAATCATCAAGCAGGTTTGCTGCTCCTCTCGCCAGATGCGCAGGATTTCGTCCTGCAGCACACTCCGAGTGAGCGCGTCCAAAGCGGATAGTGGTTCGTCCAGCAGCAGCACTTTGGGCTTCATGGCCAGCGTGCGAGCCAATGAAGTTCGCTGGCGCATTCCGCCGGACAGCTCATGCGGGCGGCGATGCGCCGCGTGCTTGAGCCCCACCATGTTGATGAACTTTTCAACGTGATCGCGTCGCTTGCGACTCGGCCAATGCGAGAAGACTCGATTCACGGACAACGCAATATTGCCACGCACTGTTAACCAGGGCAGCAGTGAATAATTCTGGAACACCAGTCCACGCTCAGGACCTGGTCCGGTAATGGGTTGTCCCTCAAACAGCACCTCGCCTTCGTCGGGCATTTCGAGGCCAGCCAGCAAATTCGTGAACGTCGTTTTGCCACTGCCGGAGAAACCAACGACCGCCAGAAATTCACCCGGCCGAATCTTGAGGTTGATGTTTGATAACACTTCGGTCCGTGTGATCCCTTGCCCAAATCCTTTGGAGACTCCGCGCATGGTCATGATCGGCGGCGGTGGCTCGGGTAACGGCGAGCTCCGCGAGACGGGCTGGGCGAGTGTGGCAATGCTCATGACAATCAATCCGGCTTAAGCGGCTGCGGGGTTTCCAAAACTGACCAGGTTTCTCAGGAAAATCATGAAGCGATCGAGCAGCAAGCCGATCAGACCAATCACGATCACGCTGAAAGCGATCCGGGCGTAAGTCAGGCTACTCCCGTTTTGAAACTCGTCCCAAACAAACTTTCCAAGCCCGGGATTTTGGGCCAGCATGTCTGCCGCGATCAGCACCATCCATCCCACTCCGAGACTGATTCTGAGCCCAGCGAACATCAGCGGTAGACTGGCAGGCAAGATGATCTTGAACAGCCGTTGCGACCACGACAGGTTCAGCACGCGGGCGACATTTAAGTAGTCTTTGTCGACACTAGCCACGCCCAAGGTTGTGTTGACCAGTGTCGGCCACAGCGAGCACAGAGAAACGGTGATGGCTGAAATGAGAAACGCTTTAGAGAAGAAGGGTTCCGACTGCAGGCTGCTGTACCACCAGACGATGACCAAGCCGGCCAACGGTAGCCAAGCTAGCGGACTGACTGGCTTGAACACTTGGATGAACGGGTTGAAGGCAGCGTTGAACCAGGGGCTCATGCCGCACAAAATGCCAATCGGCACGGCGATGAGCGTGGCCACCATAAAGCCAAAAAATACGGTCTTTAGGCTCGTGATGATCTGGTCGACAAATGTTGGAGCACTGGAAGGAACATAATTGGCCGCGTCCAGAGCCTGACGCTTTAGGACACTTGCTCGAGCCTGCAGAGCTTTCTGCTTCGCTGGATCCTCCGATTTTTGCGCGATTTTCTCGGTGGCCTTGGCCTGGGCATATAGTTTAATGGCAGAGCGCGCCTTCTCTCGTTGCTTCTCGGCATCAGCCCGCCGCTGCTCAAAGTGCATCGCGAACAATTGAGTGCCTGCATTCCAGGTTTCACCCGGCCCGGGTAGTTTCATGCTGTCCGTGACGACAACCCGGGCCGCCATCGACCAGGCACCCAAGAAGAGTCCCACTGCCAGCAGCGGAACCAAAATGAACTTGGCGATTCCCCGAAATTGCTCTTTGGGATCTTCGCCATACGCCAGCCTCACGAAGGGTTCCAAGACGGGCAGTCCCGTAACGTGACAGACCTTGATTAAGAAGCCGCGAAAACTCATTTCCAACTTTCTACAGAACTACGTTTTGCGTCGAACGCGATGGCCGATTCAAGCAACCACTTTGTCCCGGTTGCTGCCAGCTGCCCTCGTGGTCAAACGATCTGATGAGCCAACTTGCTAGGCGGCGTGCTCCGGCGACGATTGACTTGGCGGTGACTAAATGGGTAACCCACTTTCAGCTAAGCGCGCCCTGTCCATTAGTCTTTGTTGCCGATCTTGAAACTGTTGATGTAACCAATCGGGTCTCGGGCATCGTATCGATTCCCGTCAATAAACTCGGTCGTTGCTTCTCGGTAGCCGTCATAGTCGGTGGCCGGGAACTCCGACTCGCTCAACTTGCCTTCCGCGACCAATAACATGGCAGCTTGGCGATAAATCTCTGGTTTGTAGATCTGCTTGGCCGTATCGGCGTACCACTCCTCGGTCTGAGCCTCGGTAATCTGACCCCAGCGGCGCATTTGGGTTAGGAACCAGATGCAATCGCTGTAGTGGGGATAACTGGCGTAGTACTTGAAGAACACATTGAAGTCGGGCATCGGCCGCACGTCCGTGGACTGAAAGACGAACGTGCCCGTCATGGAGTTGTCGATGACGTCTTCATCGGCGCCGACGTAGTCTTTGTCGCTCAAGATCTTGGCGGCCTCTTGGCGATTCACCAAGTTGCCTTTGGCGTCTGTTTCGTCCAGCCATTTTCCGGCTCGAATTAGCGCTTTGAGCGTAGCCAGATGCGTATTGGGGTGTTTGTCGTTCCAGTCGGCGGTCACACCGAAGACTTTTTCGGGATTGTTCTTCCAGATGTCGTAATTGGTAGTGACCGGCACACCAATGCCTTTGACGACAGCCTGCTGATTCCAGGGTTCTCCCACGCAATAGCCCAGAATGGTACCGGCCTCCAACGTGGCCGGCATTTGAGGAGGCGGTGTGACTGACAAAATGACGTCGGCGTCCTGCGTGCCCGCAATGTTCTCAGCGGTATAGAAACCTGGGTTGATGCCAGCGGCCGCCAGCCAATAACGGATTTCATAGTTGTGGGTACTAACGGGAAACACCATTCCCATGTTGAAGTCTTTACCCTCTTGTTTGTACTGATCGACGATGGGCTTAAGAGAATCCGCTGAGATGGGATGTTCGGGCGTCTCCGACTTTAGCGCCTCGTCGTTTTCCTGCATCTGAGCCCAGATGTCATTGCTAACAGTGATCCCGTTGCCGTTGTAGTCGAGGCTGTAGGCTGTGATGATGTGCGCCTTGGTACCGAAGCCGATCGTGGCCCCGATGGGCTGTCCTGCCAGCATGTGAGCGCCATCCAACTCGCCATCGATAACACGATCGAGCAGTACCTTCCAATTGGATTGAGCTTCCAATTCGACGTTCAAACCCTCGTCATCGAAAAAGCCTTTCTCCTTGGCGATCACCAAAGGGGCGCAGTCGGTCAGCTTGATGAAACCGAACTTGAGTTTTGTCTTTTCGACTTCCAGCAGCGTGCCAGCCGCTTCTTCGCTGACTTCGATCTCTTCAATGTCAGCGGAATCCACGATGGATTCCAGTTCATCCAAGGTGATTCTCGAACTGCCGCAACCAACGAGAGATGCTCCCAGTAGGCTCAAGATCACGACAGGAAAAGACAGGTACGCAGACTTCATGATCAACTCATCGAGAAAAGAGAGAACGCAAGTTCGTCGCCAGCCTGCGATGCAAACCTCGTACCCGGTTTGCTGATTAGCCGTTGCGCGCCTGCCTCTATGCCCGTGATTTCCGCTTTAGGTGGTGTTAGCGAGATCAGCGCGGGCGTTGGGTCGACCGATTCTTTTCTCTACGCGAGCCGGTATCT
>JANQOL010000646.1 GCA_028289675.1 Pirellulaceae bacterium | reverse complement strand
GCCTATGCGTGCTTGCGGCAATTCGCAACCGGCGCTCGGCGGCGCAGCATCGTCTCGCTGGAAGACCCGATCGAAGCGGAGATCGAAACCGTGGAGCAGTCTCAGATTGACGCCGCCGCGGGCTACAGCTGGTCTGCTGGTCTGCGCGCACTGTTGAGACAGGATCCTGAAGTGATGCTGGTTGGTGAAATCCGCGATCCCGAAACCGCGCTGGCTGTCTTTCAAGCCGCGCTCACCGGTCAATTGGTGATCTCCACCATGCACGCCCGATCCGCCGTGGATGCCATTGGACGTCTGTTAGACATGCAAGTGCCTGTGCACCATCTGCGAAGTGGGTTGAATGCACTGCTGTGCCAACGCTTGGTGCCCACACGCTGTGCTTGCCAGATCCCACCGGGCTGTGAGCGCTGCCACGGATCCGGCTGGGAGGGCCGTAGTCTATTTGCGGAAGTGCTTCCGGAAATCGATGGTGAGTTGGCTCATGCCATTGTGCAGCAAGCTGGTGCGGAGCGCCTGCGGCTGCTGGCTGGTGAAGCGGGCATGCAGAGCTTGGAAGCTCAAGTGCGTGACGCCGCCAGAGCTGGTCGAATAGCTTCCGACGGTTCAGATCGCACGTAGACGTGGCGCATCGCTTCAAAAACCACATCACGTGGCCATTCGCTCCGCGAATGAGAGCACCCTGCAGATAAACGCTGAGGCTGGCAGCTCGCGTTCGCGGAGCGAATGGCCACGCACTTGCTGGTAAACAACGCACTCACGCAAATTTGAAAAAGCGCCAGGAAAATTGTTGCAGGCGACTCTTGTGTCAATAAAATGACACCTGTTAATACATTAACACTGCTCGCATTCCATGAGCGAACAGTGTGCAGGACCAAGGAATTGGTTGTGCAAATCTGCGCTATGCCGCAACATTTATTTGAAACACGTTCTAGAGATGGTTGTGCATGAGTCCTCGGAAGATCCCGCGCAAATTGGCGCCACGCGAAGAACAAATCATGGGTGTGCTTTATCGTTTGGGCAAAGCGTCCGTGGCCGAAGTACGTGAAGCTTTGCAGGATCCGCCAAGTTACTCGTCCGTGCGAACCATGTTGGGACAGCTGGAGAAGAAGGGACTGTTGCGGCGCGACCGCAGTGGCATCACCCATTTGTATTTGCCAACCATGTCTCGCCGATCTGCGCGGCGCTCCGCCATCCGGCGATTACTCGATACGTTCTTTCCGAATCAACCTGGCGACGCACTCGCCGCGCTCATTGACGAGTCCGCTCGGGACTTGAGCGACGCCGAGATTGCCAAACTTGAACAGGCTGTGAGGCGCGCCAAATCCGGAGGCTGATCATGACGCACTGGCTTGAACAACTCGGACCGACCGGCGGATTGCTCAAAGGAAGTATGTTGCTACTGGCGACTTTGTTCATTTGCATCGCCTTGCGTCGCCGCTCGGCGGCCGTGGTGCATCGCCTGTGGTTCATGGGCTTCTGCACGGCCTTGCTGGTACCCATTGTTCCCTGGTTTGTCCCGCACTGGAATTGGCGGATTCTGCCTGAGCCGTCAACCGCGTCCGCGAAACTCGCTGCCTCAACAACCTCTGAGGCGACCCATTCTTCCGGCTCGACTACTTCACCCGTCGGCGCAGATGCGCTTTGGTCTGCGGCTGACAATCCGCCGTTTCCTGAACACCTTGAAACATCTAGCTATCCACATGCCGTTCCACGCCCAAACCAACCGGCAGCGGTCGTCAATGACCAACTGACACCAGCTGAACAGCCTCCGTCTTCGACGTCCAATCCATCAGCGTCTGCGGCGCGGACTCCGCCGTTGCTGGCACTGGCGAGACTGTCAATCGGCGATTGGCTGTGCGTCCTGTGGTTCTTGGGGGCCGCGATGTCATTGCTGCGGATGCTGCTGCAATACCAGGCCTCCGAACGACTACGACGACAGTGCGAACCGATTGTCACACCTCAAGCTCGTTCGATCTGCGCAGAGCTCGCTCGTCAATTGGGTATCTTGCCACCGAGCTTGTTGTCCCACCCAGCAGCCCCTACTCCTTTCGTCATGGGTGTGCAACACCCGAGTTTGGTGTTACCGGTCAACGCTGATCAATGGTCCGAAGAGAGATTGCGCTGCGTATTGCTCCACGAGCTGGCTCACGTCAAACGACATGACTTGTTGACGCATACGATGTCCAGAATTGCTTTAGCTGCCTATTGGTTCCATCCGGTAGCCTGGTGGGGTTATCACCAAATGCTGCGGCTCAGAGAGATAGCTTGCGATGACGTGGTGTTGGAACAAGGCGAATGCGCGAGCGGATACGCGGAAACGTTGTTGCAAATAGCCAAGCAATATCGAAGCTGCGACCAGGCGTTTGCCGTCGGTATGGCACGGCGGCAAGGACTGGCCTCCCGCATTCACGCGGCTCTAGATGCGTCTCGCAAGCGCGGCGCTTTCAGCCGACGGGCTTCGCGCTTGGCTACTTGTGTGGCTGCCGGCTTGTGCGTGCTGGCCGGAGCGATTCACTTTCAAACTCAGGCCCGAGCCCGTCCGGTTTCAACAATTCCCGAGACCGACTCGCCCGCGCAACAAGACAAGACATCAGGCAGCGGGCGACAGGATAACGCCGCCCAAGACAAAACGGCGCAGGACGGCGCCGAGCGGGGCAAAGCCGAAACTGGTAATGAAGACGACAAGGCGAAAGAGCCGCCCCAGGCCATCGACGAACTCGCCAGGGAGATGATCGTCCGAATACTGGATGAGCAGTCGCAACCGTTGGTCGATGCGGACGTGTATGTGACGGGTGTTGACCAGGGTCGCCGAGGAAACTTGCCACGGATTCACTATCCCACAGACGAGCTAGGACAAGCTCGCATCCGATTTCGCGATGGTACTCTGCTGTTGCAGTTGTGGCCCTCGAAAAACGGCTATGTGCCGCAAACGCTCCGCTTGGACGAAGAAGAACTGGGAGAACTACCGGCACAATACACTTTTTACATGGAGCGCGGTTCAAAGCTTTCGGGATCGGTAGTGGACGAATCCGGCAGGCCAATCCAAGGCGCCAAAGTGCATGTCCGGTCGGATGGCCAAGTCAAACTCAGCTCGCGGTCCGAATCTAGCTCTCCACGAGCATATAGCAGTTCGTGGCTGGCCAACGGTGATGGCGCCGCCATCACGGACGCGCAAGGCCGCTGGGAAATCAACAACGCTCCTTCGGCGGCTCGGAATCCAGACTTGAAGTTTGAGTTGCTCGTCGACCACGATCAATTTG
>JANQOL010000635.1 GCA_028289675.1 Pirellulaceae bacterium | reverse complement strand
CTTTGCCGCCGTCGACACCGCGTAGCAGTGCCGTCTGGCCGTCTCGTTGCGCCAGCTGAGCGTAGTGGCCGGTGGCTACAAATTCGGCTTGAATACTGTCCGCATAGTCGAAGAGCCTGCCAAACTTGATCCAGTTGTTGCACTGCACACATGGATTCGGCGTGCGTCCGTGAGCGTACTCGTCAACGAAGTAATCAACGATGCGCGAGAAATCCGCTTGCAAATCCAAAGCGTAAAAGGGAATGCCCAGTTTGTTGGCCACACGGCGGGCATCCATGGCATCCGACGCGCTGCAACAACCTTGTTTGTGGTCCTCGCGCTGTTGCAAGATGGGCAGCAAAGGATTGGGAGAGCCGTCATCCAGGCGGCAACTGTCGGCGGATTCCTCTCCATGGCGCATGAAGACCCCAACGACTTCATAGCCGGCTTCCAGCAATAGCAGCGCAGCAGCCGAACTATCGACGCCTCCGCTCATTGCGAGAACCACACGCTTCATTGTTCGATCCTAGAGCGTTTGTACTTTGATGGGGCCTATTTTCGACCGGATGAGCAAACAGTGCGTTGATGACGCAGGCCATACGTCCGCGCTGCTCGAACTGTCCAATTGCGTTACCCAATACCCGCAGCGGTCGACACTCAGAGGGCAAACCTGTTTACGACCATACACCCAATTGGACCAGCTGCCGCGTTGCCGTGCCCGCCCAATCCTTGTTCGCTGCCGGCGAGGCGGGGCTGGGATGCAAAACCCTGCCCACTTGAGGTTCCAAATCCACCCGCTCTTGGACGACGCGCTTGAGGCAGGTCTCGGCAAAGGCGCCTACGCCGACCAACCACTCCGGTTGCAACAAATCGATCAAGCTGGCCAAGTGGGTGTCGCACACGGCCTCCAGGGGTTGCCTGAGTTGGACCGGCAGCTTGTCGGGGGTCACGTTGCGGGCTGACTCCTCCATGAATACCAAAGGACAATAGTTGGTCACGAAATGTTCCGGAAAAAACTTGTTTGCCGTCCCAAATCGCTCGGCAAATAGCCCCCACAAACGACGCCCGGAAACTTCGCTCCGAGCGCAGCTAAAGCCCTCGACAGGCCGCTTCGGATGTTCGGGATCGGGACGCTGAATCGGTTGGTCGATGCCGATGAATTCCTTGACGGCAGCGATTTCTCCGAACGGGATGCCCGTCTGAGCCATTCCCCACGGGCCAGGATTCATGCCTAAGAACAAAACGTTGCACTCGCGATTTGCGTATCGTGTCAAGTACTCCGCATGAGCCGACCAAGCATAATCCAACGGATTGTAGACCCACGGAACGGCGGCGCTAAAGTCCAACTGGGAACACGCGTCCCGCAGTGTTTCCGCGGCGGCCAGCACGGCAGCGCTGACCTCGGAGGGTGTGTCGTTAGCTTGAGTGGCGGATGGTGGCATCGGTAGTCTCAGTCTACGGGGCTGGTCGGCTGGTCCAAACGTTGTAGCCAGCGTCGCAGATCCGTCGGCAATTGCATTGCAAAACGTAAGTGCTCGCCGGTAAACGGGTGAGTGAATTCCAGCCGGTCGGAATGCAGAGCTTGCCGCGGCGCCCGGCTGGGGTCCGCGCACACCGTGCCGTCCGGCAGTCTGTTATAGAGTTTGTCACCGCAGATGGGGTGTCCCAGCTCGGACAAATGAACCCGGATCTGATGAGTACGTCCGGTTTCCAGCTGGCAGCGAACAGCGAAGTATTGCCGGCCTTCGGCGTCGGTGGCAACTGGGTCGCAAGACACAATGTGAGTGATTGCTTCTCGCGCATCCTGTGAGGACGAGCCTGGTTTCTGTGTCCCACGTAAACCATCTCCGCGATCGCGGACCAAATGCGACCGAATGGTCTGAGGCTCGGCGTAATTCTGGCAATACGCGACATAGCTCCGCACGACGGCGTGGCGGCGAAACAGGACGGCCAGTTTTTGTTCCGCGGCTCGGCTGCGAGCGAACAACATCAGACCACTCGTATCGCGATCCAGGCGATGTACGGGGAAGACTTTCAGCTCCGGTGGCAGCAGTTTAGAGTTCTGAATGTGATTTGGGCGCCGGCTACGCTTGAGGTTGGTTTGACGGCGTCCTCGGTTCATGCCCATCGGTGGCAGAGGTGGCCAGCGAAGACGCAGCATCTTGGCCAATACAGGTGACAACAGTTCTTCCAGGGTGGGTTGCAACTGCCGCCGACGTGTCGAGATCGTCCGCTCGGCAACGTGTCGCACGCTGGTCACGTTGGCCGGTTTTTCGACGACCAGCAAGTGCTCATCCAAGTGGGCGATTCGAACATCTTGAGTGCTCACCGGCTTCGCCAATGGGTGACGCCAGACTTTGACCACGTCGCCAGCCGAGACCCTCCGCGCCTCGTCCAGGCACAGGTTGCCATTGATCTGCACCTGACGCTTGGAAATCCACTTTTTAACCTGCCCCCAGCTAACCTGATCCGCATGAGACTTGAGTGCGGCCGACAGCGTGCGCCCCTCGTCCTCGGGACGAAGGTGGTACACTGTGGAAGCTGAGGATTTAGGCGCTGACTTAGGCTTCGGCATGGCATCAGTTATCCCAAATTTCCCAAGTTTGCAAAGGAAACTTGATATGCGTTCTCTCCAAAAAGCGGTACTTAGCGGTCTGGCGATCGCATTCTGCCTGACAGGTTGCGCCGAAAACCCCGGGACCTGGTCACAGGACAAGGTGAGCGCCAAGATTTCCGAGAGTCTAGAACTGACGGAGGTCAGCCTGACGAAGACGGGGGACGGATACGATGGAACGGGCAAGCGAGCCGACGGAGAGACGTTGAAGTTTGTGATTACCCAGGACGCGGAAGCGCATCGCATGAGCTGGGACGCCAAAGGAGACCGAGGATTCTTTGAAGACGGATTCTATGAGCTCAAGTAATTAGCTCAACTGTTTAGCCACCTTCGCACGAGATCTCGACCCTCATGCCGTCACTGCGAAAACCCGATGGAGCCCTGGCCGGCAACTGGTGGCAACCCGCCGATGATGGCGAGCGCATCGATTGTCTACTTTGCCCGCGCCGGTGCAGTCTGAAACCGGGAGATCGCGGCTTTTGTTTCGTGCGCGAGAATCGCGACGGCGAGATGGTCTTGACCACGTACGGCAAGAGTACGGGGTTTTGCATCGACCCGATTGAGAAGAAGCCGCTGAATCACTTTTATCCGGGTACGCCCGTGCTCAGCTTCGGTACGGCTGGCTGCAATCTGGGCTGCAAGTTCTGCCAGAATTGGGACATCTCGAAATCGCGCGAAGTCCAACGCTTGAGCGCGGTGGCCGAGCCGGCAGACATCGCGGCTGCGGCCAAACAACATGGGTGCCTTAGCGTCGCGTATACCTACAACGATCCTGTCATCTGGGCGGAGTACGCGATTGACACTGCCCGAGCGTGTCGAGAGGCGGGGCTGAAGAATGTAGCCGTCACGGCCGGCTATATTTCGCCGCCGGCTCGCGAAGACTTCTTTCGATTCATGGATGCTGCCAACGTCGATCTGAAGGCATTCAGCGAAGACTTCTATCACAAAGTCACTTACTCGCATCTTGAGCCGGTACTGGACACATTGCTGTATCTCAAGCATTCGACGGACGTATGGTTCGAGTTGACCAATTTGCTGATTCCGGAGGCCAACGATAATCCAGATGAACTGCGCAAAATGTGTGGTTGGATTGTCGAGTCGATCGGTCCAGACGTCCCCATTCACTTCACGGCCTTCCATCCGGACTTTAGGATGATGGATCGTCCTCGGACGGATCCCGAAACGCTGATGCAAGCTCGCGACATCGCGCTGCAAGCGGGGATCCGCTATGCTTACGTGGGCAATGTACATGACGTGCATCGGCAGAGTACGCGTTGCCACCAATGCGGCCAGTTGCTGATCGAGCGCGACTGGTATCAACTGGGAGCCTATAACATTGACGTTGCCGGACGGTGCACCGCCTGCCAAACTGCCATCCCGGGGCGTTTCGGCATCCAGCGAGGAGAATGGGGCGCCAAACGTCTGCCGATTCAAATTCGTCCCGCACCGAGGGAGCCGAGTCGACCAGCGGTTCCCTCCGAGCTGCCCGAAAACTCGTCCACCACCAATTTGCCCGTCATCTCAGCGGAGGAAATTCCCGTGTCTAGCGCCAACCATGAAACTTCCGCCCCCAATCCCGCTCCCGGCAATCCTCCGGCCTCTCCAGCGTCCCCAATGATGGATCTGAACGTTCTGAAGGCGGAACAAAAGCAGGCCTTGCTGCAGTCTACGGCAAACTGGCTGACGCAAGCCGTCTTTGAAGAATCGCTGCGGGCGCCGGAAGCGAGCCTCGGAGATCTGGCCCAGTCGGTCGTGATGGGCGCTTTCGTCACCGTGAAACGCGGCCCGGTACTACGCGGCTGCTGTGGCGTTTTGGGGAAGCCCATGCAAGTTGGCGCCGCGCTCGCCGCAGCTGCAGCCAAGACGGCCGCCGAAGACCAGCGGATGGCGGCCCTGTCTCCCAGCGAGTTGGCTCATCTCAACATGGACATCACGTTGTTGGGGCCCTTCCAAAAGATCGAAGCCGAAGGCGCCGATCGCGCGTCGACGGTCCAAATTGGCCAGCACGGACTGATGATTCAAAGGGGTGACCGCAATGGACTGCTGCTACCTTCGGTGGCCGTGGAACGCAAATGGACTCCGGTGCAGTTTCTGCAAGGCGTTTGTAGCAAGGCCGGATTGCCAATCGGAGCTTGGCAAAGCTCAGATGCAACCGTATGTACATTCGACGGGCAATCGCTCAGCGCGGAATTGGCACCGCTGTTGGCCTTGAATCTTCCGCAGTCCATCGAATGTCCCATAACGGTGGAACAGTTGTCGGAGTATGCCAAGTTGGCCGGTCAGAACATCGTGGCCATGGTCACTGGCGGCACACCCAGCTACGTCATTCCTCACCTGCCAGACGCCACCGTGCACGCACTGGTACTGTCGATGCAGTGGGGCGCCGGTAATCCCTCCGAACCGGCCAGCGCGGCGGACTTGCAACAAGGCAATGCACTGCAAGTGTCCTTTCGGCCTGGCGTTCCGTTGCAGTCCACGCTCTTTCAGATGTGCCAGCGGGCCGCCGCCATGTTCCACCAACAGCGTTTTTCCGGCCAACTGCAAATCGGTTTGTCGCTCGGGTTCGATCCTGCCATGCACGGCTATGGATTGGAGGCCGATCTAGAAGGTGTGAATACCGCCGAACGCGGCATCGTGATTTCCGATCATCGCCATTGTGGTTTTGCATTTCACCCCGAACAGTCGGTCGTCGAGCTGCAGAAGACTTTGCGCTCCCGCTTGCCGATCAGCAGTCGGGACGCGGCCGTGCATTCGTTGCAAGTGATCTCCACTATGCCGCACGTGATCAGTATTTCGGCACCCACACCGGTCGCCGGCTCAGGGACGCGTCCTCCAGCGGTGGCCGGAAAGTTCTATCCGGCTGAGGATGCAGCTCGCCGTGCCATGGTTGGTAGCCTGTTCAAAGGTGTCGAGCCTACGGATTCCGACACGGCTCCACTGGCCATTATGGTGCCGCACGCGGGTATCAAGTACAGCGGCAAGGTGGCTGC
The DNA here is from genome assembly GCA_028289675.1 of Pirellulaceae bacterium. Classification (GTDB taxonomy): domain Bacteria; phylum Planctomycetota; class Planctomycetia; order Pirellulales; family Pirellulaceae; genus Aureliella. The sequence continues at coordinate 1,233 of JANQOL010000635.1, read as the reverse complement.
CCGCGCCTGGAGTTCAGCTGGCAATTTGGAAGATCGACCGTTGATCGTTATTTCCCCCAAGCATACCGCTCAGGGTTGCAATTGGTCCGTGTGTCCGTTTGGTAGCTGGCGAGTTTCGGGCACTTGCTCCATCGCTGGAGATGCATCCCTGGCCAAACAGATCGCCCAAGCCGTCACGCCGGTCGAGTTGGATGTGGCTGCCCATGAGAAGGAGCACGGTATCGAAGTGCAATTGCCGTTGCTGGAACATTTGGCCCCGTCGGCCAAAGTGGTTGGGATGGCGTTCAACGGAGGTAGCTGGGGTGACATTCAAGCCGCGGCAGCAGAGTTCGCCGAGTTGCTCAAGACGCTACCTGAACAGCCGTTGCTGGTGATTTCCAGCGACATGAATCATTATGCCCCCGATGACGAGAATCGTCGTCGCGATCGATTGGCGTTGGACGCGGTGGCCGCTGGAGACCCTCAGGGACTCATCCAAACCTGTCGTGAACATGACATCAGCATGTGCGGGGTCGTGCCCGCCACATTCGTCATGGAGACGCTGAAGCAATTGGGGCAGCCGTTCCAAGTGCACGAGCTGGGCTATGCGACGAGCGCCGAAGTCTCGGGCGACAAAACGCAAGTTGTGGGCTACGCGGGTCTCCGCTTCGATAGCGCCGCGGCGGGTTCTGCTTGACGCTCGGCTCTAAAGCTTGAGTTCGTGAGCCGACGTCGCTAGCCGCAGGCCATGTCCGTGCGATTCGCATTAGTACTTGCCGTTGGTGCCGAACATGTCCAATTTCGACGGGCGGGGGCGGACGCGAACGCTGTGGTCCGGCTCGCCAGTTACCCGATCAAATTCGTCGGGCGTGCGGCGGCTGGGAATGTAGTCGCCCGTGGCCTGGGTCCATTCTTGCAGAGCTTGCTGCAGACCTCGGCGGATCGACTGGTAGGCAGGATCTTCGAACCGGTTGTGCAATTCTCCGGGATCTCGCTGCAAGTCGAACAATTGCCAGCGCGGTCGCGGCGCTTGGAAGCAGGCCCGCTGGTGCTCGTTTAACTTGTCCTGCTGATTCAGTTTCAGCATGGCTTGCCAACTCAGGCCACGCCCCGCGTCTGCCGAGGGAGTGGAGGGCAGATCCACGTAGTCGTTGCGAATCAATTTGTAACGCTGTGTGGCGACACACCGCGCGTGGTCCTCGTAGTCGTGCCAGTGATCTTCGGCAAAAGCGAATTTGCGATACTCGCTGGTCG
>JANQOL010000620.1 GCA_028289675.1 Pirellulaceae bacterium | reverse complement strand
GAGTCCGCAGGTGGCCCTTCCTCTGCCGATGTTGCGCCGGACGCGTCCGCAACACCGGAGCCTGGCGAGTCAACCGCAGTGCCGGAAGCCGGCGAGCCTGTTGCAAGCGCGGGTTCCGACGGTCCAGGGGACGATAAATCCAGCAGTGATCAGCCGCCGCGCAAAGAGACTGGGAAAGCGGGTGACAAGTCCGGGTTCCGCGAGCCAGCAGCGAAAAAGTCGCCGGCTAAGATGACGCCGCGACAACGGCGACGTCGCTGGTTGATCGCCATGTTGCAACCGATGAAGAGTCTCAAAAGGGCGATTACCAAGTTGACGGCCTACCAGCAGTTGATGTTGGGCCGTGGCCGCCGCAGCCAGTTGGTGAAGACTCCGCTAACGTATGACCGACAACCATTGGTGCAACAAGCTCGAGACGTGTTCGTTAGTGACCAGCATCCGCTGGCCAATTGGTTCACAGCGGCCGTGCGAGAACCGCTTGAATCGACTTGGCTGGCCAAGATGGAACATGACGCTTTGGCCGATCTCGAGGAATTGGCCCAAGAGAAGTTGCTGGAAAGTGCAACGGATCAACTGCGACATAATTTGATGCGTCGACCGGTGCGTGGTCACCATATCATGGTCATCGACACGGTGGGCCCCAAAGCGGCGTCGGTGGCCATCGTCGGAGCCGACGGCAGCGTGTTGGCCACCGACGAAGTTTCCTGCTCTGCGCAGCCCGATACGATCAATCAGAACGTCGTTCGTCTCGGAGAATTGGCTCATCGATACCGCGTTACGCTGGTCGCGCTGACCAACGGGCCTGCCCGACGGTTTCTGGTTCTGACCGTGCGCGAATTGATGAAGCAAAGCGCGTCCAGTGGCTTACGCTGGACGATGGCCGATCGCGGGGGCGCGGAAGCCTACGCCTCAGGAAGGACGGCACTGCGTGAGTTGTCGGCGCACAACCGACGGGATCGAGCGGCCATCTGGATCGGACGCTGTCTGCAAAATCCACTTGGCGAGTTGCTGAAGGGGGACCTCAACCGATTGCGTTTGGGCAGTTTCCAACGGGAGCTGCCACAGGAGCCGTTGAAGCGCTTGATTCGTGAGACGATCGCGGACTGCGTTTTCCAGCGCGGCGTAGACACTCACCGTGCTAGCGTGGACGAATTGCAGTGTGTGGCTGGGGTCGACAGTGATCAAGCACAACAGATTGCGACTCTGGCCGCGCAAGACAACTTGAGTAGCCGAAGCCAGTTGTTGGGCAGCGTCACCAATTGGCCTGAGCAGCAGTCCCGCCAGGCGATCGCTCAGTTGCGAGTCTTTGGTAGCGAGCAAGCTTTGGATGCGACGGCCGTCCATCCAGACGACTATCGGCTGGCCCAACGATTGATCGACAACACGGAATTTGAAATGCCGGCCGCTAGTCCGCCGGGATGGTCGAAACCGGAACCCGTCGTCGAGTCGATGCCTTCCGGTGCGGGCCAATCGGAATCGACTGCCAGCAGCGGTTCGGGAACTGGGGCGGCAGAGGACAGCGCCGTAGCGACGGCGCAGCCTGCGAACAGTGCGGAGTCGGAGTCCGAAGTCAAAGCAGGTTCGGCAGCTGACACCGCCAACGAAACCGAGACGTCGGAAGCCAGTCCGTCCGAACAAAGCTCGACAGACGCGTCGACGGAGAACGCAACCGACACAGCCAGCTCGACGGACGATGCCAGTTCGACAGACACTGCACCGGAAGAGAATCCGGAGATTGCCGAATCGCCGGTAGCGGCCAATGAAGACGTTTCCGACGAAAAAGCGGATGCGGGTGAGACCGACGCTGTAGAAACAGATTCGGAACAGGCTACCGGGGAGACTGCTAACGGCGCGGTCGCGGAGAGTCCGGACATCGAGGCGGCAGCCAAGAGCGCGTCGGATGAAACTCCAAGTTCCGCGGCAGCCGAAACGGATGAAGGCAAGTCTTCCGCGCCGAAACCATCGCCGGAGTACCCTGAAGACGTGGACAACAGCGCACCGCAGGGTCCCAAGATCGACGTTGAAAAACTGGCCCGCGAATGGCAGGTTGGACGTGCCAAATTGCGAGGTATTGCTGACTGCTTGCGGGATCCATTTGGTGATCCGCGTCTGGCGCAATCGCCTGTTCCCATGTTGACGGAGATGCCGACGCTCGAGACGCTGGAACCGGGCATGTGCTTGTGGGCGGTGGTGGTTGGTGTTGCCGACTTCGGAGCTTTCGTCGAGATTGCGCCCGACTGCAGTGGGCTGATTCACATCAGTCGACTGTCGGCTCAATATGTGGAAGACCCACATCAAGTGGTCCAAGTTGGTGATCTGCTGATGGTGTGGGTCGTATCCGTCGACCAAAAGAAAAATCGCGTGGCCTTAACGGCCCTCAGTCCCGCGCAGGCGGCAGCCGTCAAAGCCGAATCCGCGCAGCGTACCGAACAGAATCGCGAACGTCGCAAGTCGCGTTCCGGCGGAGATGGCCAGCGTTCTGGGCAATCGCGAGGGCAGGGCAGCGGCGGTGGACGTGGACAAGGTGGTCCAGGTAAGGGTGGGC
>JANQOL010000612.1 GCA_028289675.1 Pirellulaceae bacterium | reverse complement strand
ACTTCACCGAAGTCTTGGCGACCTGTTTTGAACTGGGTATCCGAGAGGTCTATCCCATCGGAGGCGCTCAGGCCGTGGCCGCCCTAGCCTATGGCATTGAAGACCTGCCGGCGGTCGACAAAATCGTGGGACCCGGAAATCTGTTCGTGGCCCTCGCCAAGAAATTGGTCTACGGTGATGTCGACATTGACTCCATCGCCGGGCCCAGTGAGGTCGTGGTCATTGCCGATGCACAGACACAGCCGGCGCATACGGCCTCGGACATGCTGGCCCAAGCCGAGCACTCTCCCGGTGCCAGCATCTTGGTAACTTGGGATCCAGATCTGCCAGCACGTGTCGTTAGCGCGCTACAGCAGCAGCTGGCAACGCTCAGTCGGCACGAATTGGCCTTGGATAGTCTGAATGAGTTCGGCGCGTTCGTGTTGGTGCGCGACGCTGAACAAGCTTGCCAGCTGACCGATGATATTGCTCCGGAGCATTTGCATATCGCCTGCGATGACGCCAGAAGTCTGGCAACTCAAATTCGCAACGCGGGTGCCACATTTATCGGCCCGTTCAGCCCGGTCGCGCTTGGGGACTATGCCGCCGGACCTTCCCATGTATTGCCTACTGGTGGAACGGCCCGCTGGGCAGCCGGCCTATCGGCCAATTCTTTTCTAAGAAGCGGTAGCTTGATTGAGTTTTCTCAAGATGCGCTCCGTGATATCGCCGACGACGTGGGACAGCTGGCCGATATCGAGGGTCTAACCGCCCATCGCCGCAGCGTGGAAGTCCGACTGGAGTAGTGGCTCGAACCTACCAACGTAAGCACTTTCAAATCGCAGGCACTTCCAACTATTTCACAGGCACACGGCAACTCACGTCCGATGACCGCATCCGATCGCCAACAACTTGCTACCAGTCTGGTCCGTGACAACATCCGGGAGATGGCACCCTACATACCGGGCGAGCAACCGCGCGGTGGCAAGTTCATCAAACTGAACACCAACGAGAATCCGTATCCGCCATCACCTAAAGCTGTGGCTGCCATCCAGGAAGCTGCGTCCACACAACTGACACGTTATCCGGACGCTCTGGGAACCGCGTTTAGACATCGCGCCGGCGAAGTACTGGGAGTCGACCCAGAGTGGATCTTGTGCGGCAACGGCAGCGATGACATCCTGACGATCGTGACCCGCGCCTGTGTTGGCCCAGGTGATTTGATTCGCCTGCCCTACCCCAGTTATGTGCTGTATCGAACGCTGGCCGAGCTGCAGGCCGCTGACTGTCACGAGGTGCACTTTCGCCCCGATTTCTCGCTCCCAGACGAGTTCGCCGAACCGGCTGACAACCTGCGTTTGGCCTTCCTACCGAATCCCAACAGCCCCAGTGGCACCGTGCTTCCGCCCGAGCGGATACTCGAACTGGCGGATCGATTGAGCTGTCCGTTGTTGGTTGATGAGGCTTATGCCGATTTTGCCGACACCAACTGCATCGATTTGATCCGACAGAATCCGCGCATCATGGTCTCGCGCACGCTTAGTAAGTCCTACGCCTTGGCGGGTTTACGTTTCGGATTCTTGATCGCGCAGCCGCCGATGATCGAATTGTTGCGCAAGGTAAAGGACAGCTACAATTGTGATGCACTCAGTTTGGCGGGTGCAACGGCGGCCATTGATGACCAGAACTGGCTCATGGAGAACCGTTCAAAGGTTGTCGCCACGCGGCAGCGTGTTACAGAACGAATACGCGAATTGGGTTTTGAAGTAGTCGACAGCCACGCCAATTTCGTCTGGTGTCGTCGAGGCGATCAGCCACTGAAACCCCTGTATGAATCGCTCAAACAGCAAAAGATTCTGATCCGCTACATGGACTATCCCGGTTGGTCAGACGGATTGCGGATTAGCATCGGTACAGACGAGCAGATGGACGCCTGCCTGAGCCTGTTGGCGGATTGCTTGTCGCGTTCCGGTACATCGTAGATCTCGCTCCAGCACGGTTCCCACTCCAACCTCTCAGACGCTCAACGCATGAAACGCAGTTCGCAGGTCGATCGTCAGACGGCTGAAACGAATATTTCTTTGCAATTGGACTTGGATGGCAGCGGCCGCAGTGAGATTCACACGGGCGTTGGCTTCTTGGACCACATGCTGACGTTGTTCGCCAAGCATGGATTGTTTGACTTAGAAGTCCGCTGTGATGGCGACACGCACGTCGACGCGCACCACACAACCGAGGACATCGGAATCTGTTTGGGAACCGCGTTTGCCCAGGCTCTAGGGGACAAACGAGGGATCACCCGCTACGGTCACATGATTCTGCCCATGGAAGAAACATTGGTAACCGTCGCCGTGGACCTGAGTGGCCGGCAATATGTCGTCTACAACGCTCCGATTCCCGCCCCGAAGATCGGACAGTTCGACAGCGAGTTGGTCGAGGACTTTTGGTATGCGTTCGCGAGCCATGCCTTGTGCAACTTTCACGTCCTACTTCACTATGGACGCAATAGTCATCACATTGCCGAAGCGGTTTTCAAGGCTTCCGCGAGAGCGCTGCGCGCGGCCACACGGCCCGAGCCCGGCCGAACTGACGTTCCGAGTACCAAGGGCACGCTCTCCGATTGAACACGCGTTCCTAGCCAAGATCCTGGTTCCTAGCCAAGATCCCGGCGAAATGTTGCCATGAGTGAATTCGTCGAAATCACCACGACCTTGGAGAACGAGCCCGACGCGCAGCGTTTGGCCCGAGCTCTGGTGGAACAGCGGCTAGCTGCTTGCGTGCAGATCACCGGACCGATTCAAAGTGTGTATCGCTGGCAGCACGCGATCCAGCAATCGGCCGAATTCCGCTGCACGCTGAAGACCCGTTCTGACCTCAAGTCGGCTGTCGTCCAGTGGATCGAAACGCATCATCCGTACGACGTGCCAGAAGTCTTGGTGGTGGACATCCAGGACTGCTCAGAGGGCTACGCCCAGTGGCTTCGGAGCGAATTGGACGCGTCGTCTGAATGATGACGCAGGCCAACTGTTCGTGCGACGCGCACTAGATTCTTACCTCACAACCTCTGCACGGCGCGTCTGGAGCACTCGATCAGGGTGACGATTTATCGGCCGAATCCGCGCCGAGTACGTCACCGACGTCCAGCGGATCCACGCCGTCGTCTCGGAGCTGGGATCTGGGAACCGCGTGATCATAGTAGCCGACGCGCAGATGGTGACGCGGCCGGGTCGGTCGTAAATCCTCGCGCTCGCACGAGCG
>JANQOL010000598.1 GCA_028289675.1 Pirellulaceae bacterium | reverse complement strand
TCGGCGTATACGCCGAGCCCCCGGAAGAGTAGATCACGAAGTCGCTGTAGTCGGTCGGCCAGGTAGGTTCACTGGCGTAAGTTGCCATCGCCGTCCTGCGGCCCATCCAGTCGAGATCATTGACTGAATAGGGACCGAACTTGGTGCTGCCGTTCTTACGCAAAACGCCGCGCACATGCCCCAAGAAAGTCAGCTGCGGGATCGACTCGATGTAGTCGTTGGCACCCGTGCCATAGTAAGCCTTGGCACTCGTTACTAAGCTGTCTCCCGCTTCGCCGCTGTCGTACTCCGTCTCGGAAATTGTCGCGTAGCCATCAAAATTTGCAGGCGTACCGGGTGGTTCATTGTCGAGTGCGTCGTAGTCGGTTGGGGCTACGGTCGCCACGCCCATTCTGGATTCGACCGAGCGCCCCAACACATCGAAGAGCTGAACGTTGACCTGATACTTGCTCACGGTCACGTCCTGAACAGTTGCCCCGACGCGTCCCATGTCATCGTACAAGTAGCTGGTTCGGTAGTAGCCACCCGAGCCCGCGTCAGCGTCGTAGTAGCGATCGACGTGCTCGAGCTCGCCAGTGGTGGCATTGTGGCTGAGTACTGTTCTGGAAACGTAGTCGCTGGTGGTGTAGCTCGCCAACTCGGGCAGACCATCTGTGGTATTCCACTGACTCTTGGAGGGCTTGACGGCGTAGATGGCGGTGACCACGCCTGCTTCATTTTGTGCGCTGACTCGCACGGGCAACTCGGCTGACCCTGAAGTGCCGCCCGTCCAATACGGAAACGTCAGCAGCTTGTCTGTATCGTAGCGATTGTAGTGTTCATTGCCTCCAGTATCTGTGGCCTTGGTCACCCGTCCGAGGTCGTCGTATTCGTTTTGGGTAGTGAGTTCCAGAGCCGTCGGCAAGCCCGAGGCGCGCGTGAGCCCCGCCCCACCGCTCCAGGCGACCCACTTGCCGCTTCCCGTGCCGGTAATCTCGCTATTGAGTGAAGCCGTGTTAACGTCGACAACTGCCAGCGCGCTACCGCCATGATCGGGGTGGTAGCTGTAGTAGTTGACGTACCCCTCGCCATCCTTCTCCCAACGCAGGCGCCCCTCTTCGTCATAATATGTAGAAACGCTGGTCGCCGCGCCCGATCCGTTCTGTGACGTTGAAATCGCTGGATACGTCAAAGTGACCTGTTGGATCGCCGTGTCGCCGGTGTCCCAGAAGTCGTAGCTGTAAGAATGCGAGTTGATACGCGAACTGTCACTACGCGTTGTTGTTTGCGTAGGGTAAACGTATTTTTCCAGGATGACGTTGGTTGGCTCATCGTCATTGACCCCTTTGCCCCAATCGGCGGCGGCGATGTAGTAGCGGCTACCACTGCCTGCCCCCTCGCGAACCAAGATGCCCGTGACGTGCTTTCCGTCACTAAAGCTGGAACTGTATTCGTAGTAGTAGACTTGTCCGGCCGACGAGCTGACGGTGTCGGTGTCGTTGGACCCGCTTGTGGGATCCAGGAAATCTGCGAGCTCACCGTTGCTGTCGACCGAACTGGCGTGGGCCGAAGGAAAACGATGCTCTGTCAGCCGCAAATCGCTGCTAATTTTCCGGGATTGGCACCACGCCTTGAGTGTTGTTACCGTAGGATCTTCGATCAAGGCCTCACGCACGGCCATGGCATGATCGTTGAGGCCCCACAGCTGCCGAGTATGAGCCACGTCAGACACATCCTCGGTATCCAGCACCGTGATTTGGACGACCTCATCGGGGTCAGTACTCGTTCCCCCGTTGAGTTTCATGTAGAAGTAGTTGCTGGTCGTGCTCGCCGCGGTTCCGCAAGAAGCGCAGCCGCCTGAAGAAACTGTTTTGACCGCCCCGAACCCTTCCGTGTCGTTGTACTCGTCAAATTCACTCCCTCCGTATTTCGTATTGAGATCTTCTCCGCTGGGATACCAGGGCGTGATGCAGGCCGTGTACCCCGAGTTGCTGGTATAGAGGTCTTCCGTGTAATACGTAATAGTCTGGCTAGCGTAGTCGTCGACCAGCGAATCCGCCTCGCTTAGCATGTCATCGGCGTCCGTGATGCCCGCTTCAGCATCAATGGCGCGTTGCACGGCGTCGGACCGAAACAACACTTTTAACTGATGGGCTCGACCGTTTGAGTTTCCACTACGGTAATAGCGGTACTGCGTAAAACGCGTAATCCAGGAACTACCGTCGGACGCCAGTGAGGAAAGTTTTACTTGCACCAGATCACCGTCCGATCCTAGATCGGTGTTGGGAGTTAACTCATCGTAGTAGGTGTACTCGACTTTCTTGATGATGGTATCGGTCCCCAGGGGGCCATTGCGAACTCGGATCTCGTCAACCTGCTTCTCACCACCAGCCGTAGTGTAGTCGAGTTCCACCCGCCAACCTTGGGGGGCCGCCGTGGTAATCACCGAGGCGTTGCCATCGGAGTTGTACGCGAACACTTGGCCACGTGTGCCGCTGGAGTAATAAGACTGGTTGCTTCGCTCAACGAGTTTACCCTGGTAGTTGCTGGCGACATCAGAATCAAATCCTAGGAAGATAAGCACTCTTCCCGAAACATTTTCGGTCAGGGTATAGACATCGATCGTTTCGCTCGTGTTCGTGTCGTTATCCAGATCATCACTGTCGGTAACGCTGGCTTTTTCCATCGTGGCATCGTAGTCTTCTGGTGAATCGAGCGTTGGAGCGGAGCCGGTAAACGTCCGCTTGCTGACGGCCGACACTGCCATCTCAACTTCGTCACCGGTAAGCTCGGTCAGCCGCGGGTAGTTGGCGCCTGTAACCCAATAATCCTGGCGAGCGCTGGATGCCTCAGGAGCCCCACTGTCATACGTGCGCGTATACGACCATCCAAAGGTCGGGCCGCTCAAGCCAATGTCCGTCCGGCCTGCGGTGAGCGATCCACGCCTAGCATGGACTCCATCCTTGGTGATGAGTGGATTGACTAGTCCTCCGCCCGTCTTGGTCGATGACGGGGGGCCAGCGGGGCACGTCGGAGGTGGCTCGCATTGGTCGAAATCTGGCAACAACCGTTTGTAGGCAGTCGCGAACAACTCGCAGTTGGGTGGATCTGGAGATGGATCGGGATTGGGAGTTGGACCGGGCGGTGCATCGGGTGGTGGGTCGTCTTCACAACCGTTGTATCCGTACAGCGCCGCGCAACACAGTTCTTCATCCCAATGCCCGACAGACGGATCGTCTCTAGCGTTCTCGCAGCACATCACACTGCAAACTGGACCTTCGTCACCAGGGCCACCTGTGGTCCCTCGTGCGATCTGCTGTAGCATGGGTACTGGCGGGAAAATCATCAACACACACAGAGAACCGATAATGCCTCTATGAAAGAGTCTTCGTCGATCAAAGCACATGGGTGTCGATCTCCTGATTCAGAAGAGAACAATGCGATGATTCTTTAAGGGCACTAGTTACTGGTTCTGAAGTTGCTCAATAATCGAGGCATAGCGCGACGCTGCATCAGTATCACCGCGCCCAGCAGCGCGTTTTTGGCGGCGTTTCATTTCCGCCAGCACGGCCGCGTCACGAGCGACAGCTTCCGCAGCCACCTTGTCGCTGCTGGCCTGCTTCAGCGCGTCGAGCTGAGAATCGAGACTGGCAAGAGACGGATAGCCTTCTAACGCCTCTTTCGCCTCATCGAATTTGCCAAGCGCGGCCAGCCTTGCAACGCGTTGCCGCACTACACGTTCTTTGACGGCCGGAGTCTTCGCCACCAGCATAGCTTCATCCAGCCAACCCATGCCCGCGCCAAAACGATGCGAACCGGGAAAGTACTTGGGATCCTGTGGACAGCGACGGATCTCTTCGGCCATGGCTCTGGCGATCAGCCAGCCTACGCGGCGATCACCAACGGCCGTCGTTTCATCAAGCTTCGCATCTAGCTTGTTGATCCATTCCAATGTGCGTCCACTCACTAGATGGATGTAGCCGACAACCTTGGCCACGGCCAAGTTGCAGTCGCCATCGACCGTCGCTAGATAATCATCCTCTAACCACCGACCGCTCTCGGCATGTTCGATCTGAAGGGGAATGATCAGATGGCGACAAGGAGCAAGGTTGGCTTGAAAGTATTCACGCGTACTACCAACTAGCTCAGGTGAGTCATTGGTGTGCACAGTCAACCAGCCAGCTAGCATGTCTAATGCCTCTCGCTCTGCTCCAAAGCGGACGGCATCGTGGAAGTAGACCATCGTCCACACGTCTAGTGGACTGAAGATCTGCGGAACCAGAGCGAGCTCTTGGGCGATGCGTTTTCGTTGGGCAGAAGAACACTTGTTAACGATGCCGCGATAGTCAGGCTCTTTGGTGAAAGGGTGAGGTTCACGACTGGCTTCATTGGCGATGGTCGCGTTAGCCAGTGCCTGGTTTAGGAAGCTGGTGGAAAGAAAGTCATCCAGGCGCCGCCGAATGTATTCGCCCAGGAGTCGTTCGTGCTCACAGATCGGGTGTTTACCCAGTACTTGATCGATGGCAACTACCGTCGTCGTACAAGGGTGTACACCGAACTTGTCTTTGCGAGTCACCGACAAGCGAACGCCGGGCTGATTGGCATCAGGTAGTTGATAGAAGGATGCTCCAACGACTTGCTTGCTGATGCCAGGCCCGCTCCAGTACAGCTGGCCGGAGGCCGGCAAGGGCATATATCCTTTCATGCGATACTTCAGCGTGACACTGACCGGCTTCGCTTGTCCTGCCGTCAGTGACACGGCCGCACCCTTCGTTTTCCAGCTATCTGGAGTGGCTTCAAGCACCGTTTGGCCATCGACAACCACCGTCATCCACAGCTTGAAATACTTCGACTCACCTTCATCTCTGGTAGCAATCAGGTTTAAAGGACTAAGCCCAAACGTATACTCACCTGTGGTCGGTGCGTTGATACGAGCCGTCCAGGTTGCATCGATCTCTTGTGGTACATTTTCACTCATCCACTTGGGCAGCATCTGCATCATTACCCAGTCGACTTGGTCGATGGGAAGTGCTTCTGGATCACGCGAAGCGGCCCAAGCGACGATGAGCTTGCGGCGTGCTACACGCCCCTCTTCCGAATCCGCGTAGAGGTTCTTAGTGCGAACGTCGATATGCTCCTTGAGCGACACATACGAGACGTCGGAGAAATCGCCCAGCGCCCGCCGGGCGGCGGCCCGTAAGGAAGCCCGCTGCGCCTCGGTAAGCACACCTAGGGCTAGCTCACTCAGATTTCGCACGGTAGCCGCATCCAACCGGCTTACTGCTCCTGGCTCGAGCAAGCGTCTCGCTGCATCGTCTCCGACCCTGTCTTGCACCGTCCTGAGTTCATCGGCAGCCAACGTTGCCTGTGCACGTTGTTTGATATCGCCTGCCATGATCAGGAACTGGGACAGATCGGTGATGCTCGATAGTGCCCGAGCTTCCGTCAGCAACGACTGGTAGGTGTCATCCTGAGCTCTGGCCGTGCACGCAAACGCAAAAACACAAACTAACACGCCCGAAAACAGACGTTGTTCACACAACTTCATCACACCCTCCCGCACTAAAGATTGAGGAAGAGAAGCTAAGGTGGTGGCCAAGCTGCTTGGTCACCAACGAACCAAGCAAAGATTGCAATGAGTCGGTAGACACCTAATGAATGACTGTCACTTCTTTAACCTATTGGTGATCCAAGCCAAGTCAAGAAAATTCATTCAATGAACTTCGAAATCGCGGAACCCTTCAGGCCTTCATTCTTCGCGTGAAACAGAATCGTGTTGAGGCGTCGAGTCCGCCAACACGGACCATGGTGCATGCCTGCGGCTAACAGCTAAAAACTCAACACCGTTTGAGTTATGCGTGACACGTCGCACGCAAAATCATCGTGCTATAGAAATGCAAATTGACACTCTGTAGAGGGGGCGGGTTTCTGCACTGACTTTCAGCCTTGCTTCCTACGTTTCTTAGCGTAAGCCAACAGCTGTGACAGGTGGAGTGCAGTCGTCGCTGTCCGTTGCGTGAACAAAACGGCGGTCTCAGCCCGAATCAATTCAGCGACAGTCCGGGCAAGTTGCGAACAAGAAACTAATCTTGATTTGGTTCGTTGGTGCGAGATCGATCACAGAATGAACAGTTACGTTCAATGTTCCAAAGCTGGGCGCTTTCGATAGCACTCCGGCTATTGCAATATGGGTTAGCGCGCACTTCATTGGCGCTTCTTATCGCCCTAGACTGGCGATCTTTTTTCCAGGGCGAGGTGCTGTGAGTAGATCGCCATAGCCAGCTAGACGTAGGAGACGGTGCGATTCGTGCAACACAAAATCGACGTCCATGAACGGCTCGTAACTGATGTCTTGCCACAGAACTCTTCCATCCGGATCCAACAAGAAGGTGCCGTGCAGTGGTTGTGATTCAAAGTCGTCAAAGCAGCGATACGCCTTGAACGCACTCAGCGATGGGTCAACGTGCAGAGGAATGTCCAGTGGTTTGCTGTAGCTGTTGAGGCCTTTGTTCAGTGATTCCACGCCTTCACTACTGATGGCCATGATGTCGATGCCTGAAGCACGGAGCTCCACTGCGCGAGGTGAAAACTCATGCAGTTGTTCAACGCAGTGGAGGCATCCGAAGCCCAAGTAGAAAATGATCAGCGTGGGCTGTCCGCGTAGATTCTTCAGCCTCAGCTGACCTCCCTGAGCGTCTTGCACGACAAAGTCTGGAGCCAGATAGGGTTGCCAACGGAATGGGCCCAACGAGTCTAATCGTGGGCGTTGGCCAGTGTCTTGCGACGGCTCGTACTGGGCGGCCCAGTGTGGACCATTGTCCAACTCGGCGGCCAGCGGGCTCAGTCTGGCCAACAGCGGCGTGTCCAAATCGGCTTGGGAGGCCAACACACGTAGCTCTTCCCAAGTCTCTTGAGCGGCCAAAGCACCCTTGGATTCATATTGAACAAAAGCTTGCACGGCCAAGGGCAGGATTTGGCCAGGGCGATCGGAAACCTCTTCTTGAATCAGTTCCAGGCTCTCGTCGACCTGTTTGTTGTGCATTAGCCACTCTGCTTTGAGCAATGCGTCGGACAGTCCCGAGTCGTCCCAGCCGTCGAGCGCTGCTTGCCAACGCGCTTGCCCAGCTGCTTGGCAGGTCTCGACCGTTGCTAGCGCAGTCTCCAAGACGCCGTCCAACGACTTGAGTTCCTTGATGCGCGATTTGCGTTCTCGCTGACGACGCTTCTCGTTCGAGGCCGCCTTGCGGGCGTCATAGCTCTGTGGGCGGGGGCGCGGTGGCCTTTCGTCGGCTTCCAGGTATTTGAGTTCCAGCGCGTTTGCCTGCGCGCGGCGCCGCAATTCGGCGAGTGTCTGTTGTGTGTCTTCATGGCGCCGCTCCAGCGCCTGGGCGGCTCCCAGCCATTGCAAGCGTTCGATTTGCAGTTTGGCGTCGGTCGTGGGAGCCAGGACATTCGACTCGGCCAAGGCCAACAACTCGGGCCAGAGCCGATAGGATTCCAGCGTCAACAACAGACGTTGCCTTCCGTAGCGCGCGCTGCCTTTCTTCAACGAGTTGTATTTCGGGTGCCGCGGCAGTTCCAACATGTTGCGGGCCAGCGACAATGCGTCTTGAACGCGGCCAATCTTCAACAAATTGCGAATCAGCCACTCGTTGTTGTGCGCGTAGTTGTGAATTTGATCGGGCAAGACGCGGTCGCGCATCATATGCGCATGGTCCACTCGGGCTGAGGCCTCTTGCTGCCATACTGCGTCTTGGTAGCGATGCAATCGGTCGTAAATGTGACCTGGCATGTGCCACATATGAGCAATGCCTGGCGAGCTTTGCCCACACTGGGACGCGCTGGCCAAAGCCTGCGCGGGTTTGTGGCGGTCCCACAGGTGAATTCGATAATGGTGGGCCGGATGATCTGGTTGGACATCAAAAACGTCTTGCAGAACGGCATTGATGGCCACGTGGCTGACGATGGGCAAATCAGCTCGGGAATTTTGCCATAGCTGGACTGCTAGAAACGCCTTGGCTTCGATATCGTCGGGATAGGTTTCGACGATTTCTTCCAGGTCGCGAGTCAATCGTTGTGCGCGTTCCTTCTTCGATATTTTTTTTCCGTCGTCGTCCTCGTCTCGACAGTACTGGAGATAACCATCGATGTACAACTGCTCGTGTGGGGACGCGGATTCACGGCGTTCGGCGGCCTGCTCGATAAACGCCTGCGCGCGCTTGCGATTGCCGCTGTTGGCCATCGCCATCCCCCAGTAACTGATCGCGCAGTCGGGATCCAACACAGCCGCCTGCCGAAACGACCTTTCGGCTTCGTAGTACCAAAAGCCGTGCAATTGGGCCACGCCTTGATCAATGAAGCGTTGGGCCTGCTCGTTTTCGGTGCTCGCGGGAAAATGGACATTTCCCATCCCGCGCATCAGATAGGCGGCTTGGCGAGGGCCTTCGTTAAAAGCCTCGCCATGATACGAGTGGCCCGCCAGCGTCGATTCCACTTCAGGTTCTGCGGCCGAAAGTCCCGCACTGAGGAGGCAGATGGTCAACAGGTGAGGAAAGACGCCAAAAGTAGCGCTGCGCATGAAAACTCAACCAACATAGAAGACAGGTGGGCGTCGCCAAGCGACGGTAGCGGAGTCCTCTATGTTCACCTACAAATCGGCAAATGGCAATCTGCGTCTGCAAATATTTAAGGCAACCAGGCCGACCGAGCGGGCGTGTCCGCTATGGTACGAAGAGTCTCGTCAAGACGACGCTTCCTCCTCCTCCACCAAATTGCGAGGTCCGTCAGAATCGGCTTCCGGAAGATCGGCCGGTTCGGTTTCCATAATCAGGCCCACCGGCAGCCCAGACATCTCGCCGACGCGAGTGGGATTGAAACATCCATTGCTGGCCGGACAGGGCGCCTCGACCTTTTCTGGATTGGGTCGCGGAGCAAAGAAACGGCCCCGCTCGACGGCGTCTTCATAGGCGGCCGCCGGCCAGCTGCCCTCGCTCAAGCCAACTTGGTTGTAGTTCAGCAAGGAACCCTTTTGAAGATGCAAATCTCGGAGCGATAGTTGGTAATCGACCAGGGAGCGGAAGTACGCGCTCTGGCTGTTGGCCAACTGCTGCTGTGCTTGGAGTAGAAAGTTGATGTTGTCCAAGCCGCTTTCGTAACGAGCTTGTAGGGCTTCTACCTGATCTTGATCGGAGGATTGACGATTGAAATTGGATTGCGTCAGTTCGTACGAGCGTCGGACCTGCCGCGCGGCGTTGGCTAGATCATGCGAAATCCTGAGCTCTTGTTCTTGAAGCAGAGCGCGCTCGCGGGCCAGGTTGAGACGCGCGTTGGCCAGTGCCGCGCTCGCTTGACGAAGGCCAATTGGATAACCCAATTCAACGCCGGCTTGCCATTCCTGAAAATCGCCTTCGAATATGTTTTGATACAAACTATTGAACGAGTTCCCTGGATCGTAGGAATCGATCAGTGCGTCGCCCAGGCCGCGGTAGCGGTACAGTCCTAGAAAATCAAGCGTTGGCAACCGGTTGAGCCGTGCCGCGATGCACTCCAGTTCACGTCGTTTGATCGTCCACTTCTGACGCCGGATTTCGACACGACGCGTCAGCGCGTCACGTAGCGAGGTGTCCCAATCGTAGAGGACCTCGCCTTCCATGGGCTCGGAAATTGGTTTCAGCAATGAACCGTCGGTGGCGGGCAAACCCATCAGGTATCGCAATCGTTGCTCCGCCGCGTACAGGCCATTGGTGCCCATCAGCCCGTCTTTGACTTGCACGTCGAAGTTGTAGTATTGGGAGCGGGCCTGCGCTTCGGCGGCCGCATCGCCGCCACGCGCACCTACCTTCTGCAATTCCTTGATGCGCTGCCAAGTTAGCAATGAGCTGTTTCGGCCCGCCACTTGGGCTTCCAGGCTGTGATAGGCGAAGTACAACTCCCAGTAGGCTGTCTCCACATCGGCGATGAAGTTAATCACTCCAAATTCAAAATCCGCCAGAGAGATGTCGGTGTTGATTCTGGCAATCAGGACACCGTTGTATTGGCCGACGGCTGAGTTAGGTCCGGCGATGCGGTTGAAATCCACGCCGGCGCCCCGCAGCAGCGGTTGACGATACTCGCCCTCGAACCAGCCCGCGTAGGCTCCGTTGAATAGTCGGTTAGGATTGTTCGAGTTGTCAAAGTTGATCGCGTGCCGCGCTGTAAACGTCGCTCCATTAGCAGTTCGCTTGCTGAGTGCGTAGTTGAAAGTGGCCAACGTCTGTTGCGAAGCCGGAACCTGGAACTGCTGCAAAATTGGATTGATGTCCACATTGTTGGGACGGTCGTTCACTTGCCAGAACAGTTGGCTGGAAACTTGCGCGTCGAACGCGGACAACGCGGCCTCCACGCCGCCCAGCCCCGATTCGGTCAGCGCCGGATCGTAGTTGGTGCGAGTTCCGGCGGCCGACTGGACCACGCTGCCGCCTAGCGATCGAAGAATCTCACCATTGGACAAGGCCATTTGAATGGCAGTGCCAAGCTCGATTTCATAGGCCGGCAAGTCGGCGGGGTTCTGCGCCATGAACGGTTGGGACGTGCTGGCGACCTCCGGATGCAAACAGGATTTGACGTTCGGATACTCGATTTGAGTGGCCGTCGGCACGTGATAGCTGGGCGCGCTATCCCAGGTGTCTTTGAAACTGAAGTTCTTCATGCCTGTGCAGCCCGACAGCAGCACAGCGACCACGCAGATGCCATGTAGCAACAGGTTGTGGCGTAACGCTCGCATCCGAATCATCCCTGAAAGAGTCCGTACCACGGAAATCAAGCACATCCGTCGCGTCTGGTATCGGGCGAGCAAATGATGCTACTAGACCGTTCGTTAGGAGCGACGTGGCAACTACCAACGCTAGCACTAGGGGATTTGATACAACCGTTAGACTCGCATGGTCCCGCCGGGTCGGAATGCCTCCAAACAGGTTGCGATTGGCGGCCAAGTCCAGCTGCATCATCGCAAGACTTGCGAACACTGCAGGATTGAGGCGAGGTGCTTTCGAGCCCGGAAAGAAAGCTTGCCGACTCAACAGCACGCAGGCACACGCACAGACAATCCGTGGTCCAAGCAGAGACCGTCCAGCATGCCGAATGCGATGATGCTGATGCCGACGCCGGCTAGCGAGCGCTGTTGTCAGTCGCCGAAGATGAGGACATCTTTTGCGCCGGAGCTTGCAACAAGGCATGTGCTCCAAAGAATAGCACGGAGAAAATGCAGTTGCCCAGCAGCGTATTCTTCGCAAACGGCAAAGCGGCAACGTAACACTGGACTAAGCCGTCTAACGTTCTCGGGTAGCTAAGCAGTGGATCAAGCCAAGCGGCAAAATTGGTGACCAAGTAGAAAACCACAGTGGCGGCAATGGCACCCAGCGGAACTCCTGCCACTAATGGAATTCGCCACATCGTGCGGCCGCTGCCAACAAGCTTGCCGATGCCAGCCGAACAGCCGACCGCGACATAGACGGCCAACATCATGGCCGGATTGTAAAAGCCCATGCTGGGCACATTCAAAAAATGTCCCAAGATGTCGCTGATTCCCATCGCAGCTAGCGACATTAGGAAGCCCATTCGGGCCGACCAAAAGCAGCCAACAAACATGCCGAGGGCCCCGACGGCCGCCACGTTATACGTGTGCGGGAAAAACCTCAGCAGAATGGCCAGCACAAAAAAGGCGAGCGCAAAGAAGCGAATGTCAATTTGCTTGTTCATGAGGCGGAAGCCTGGGTGTTCGAAGTCAGCTCGTCACCACGGGCGGTGATGAGCTCGTCCGCGAATGGTAAACTCAGGCTACCGGCAAATTATTGAAACTTCAAGGCGATCTACGCCATTTACAGAGGGACGGCCCAAAAGAAGCCGGCCAGTGATAACGTTTCAACGATGGCTGCTCGTCGGTCATAAGGCAAGTGATCCTTGAGAACCGGAGCGCAACTGCCGGGCCGATAGTGCCCCAAGGCATATCGCGGTTGGCAGGTGGGTTGCAACGTCTTCAGATAGGGCAGCAAGGGGATGGTGGCGAAAAACTTGGCGCCGGAAGCCAAGGGCTGCAAGTGCCCGTAGCGAACTTGGCCATGCCGCTCCAGCATGGCGTCTTCAAAGTACAGCGGGTAGTGACAAATGCCGCTCGGATACCAATGCACACACTGAAAAACGGCTCCTCGAGAAATCCCCGTCGGCAACGGAACCGGTTGCATCAACTGTTCCTGAGCAGGCTCGGGCGTCAATCCAGTGCCAAGATCGGCCAAGGATAGGTTCACGGCAGTGACGCGCATCGACAGCGGTCGATTCTGCAATGGAGCCAACGAGTCTTCCGCACCAGCGTCCGAGTTGGCCGCTTCGGAGTCGTTGTTGGCGTCAGCGGGATCCACGTCCTCGTCGTCAGCCCCTAAGCCCAAATTGCGGTCCGATGGCGATTCGTCTTGCGACGCATCACCGGCGGCAATCGTCGCGTCTTGCAGTTTCGCGAAATCAATCTCGGTTGCCGGGACAGGCGTGCTGGCCGGGATGCGCGTCAATACGATTTTCGAGTTGGACTCTTGCGCCGCCGACGTTTTCATGACAGCTGGCGGTAGTAGGCACGCAAGGACAACTACCCACACTGGTCTGTTGAGCATAACTCTCTCCAACGTCGTGAACTGGATCGTCAGGCTGTTACCGACTAACGTCAAAAAGGTTCGGTTCAGTATGGACCGAAGCTTCAATACGTTCCGGCCTCTACGAATAACCGTTACATTCGGCGATGGTCCGGTTGTGCCGGTAGGTGGGATCGGGTGTTTTTGCCTGCTACCAGTCGTCGTTTCGAGCAGCAAGTAGCCGCATGTCACAGATCGAAATCGATCGAGTTTCCAAATCGTTTGGTGGAACGAAAGCGGTCTGCGACGTGAGTTTGCGGATCGCGCCGGGCGAGCGTCTGGTGCTGCTGGGCCCGTCCGGAGCCGGCAAGACCTCTTTGCTCCGCATGATCGCCGGCCTGGAGAAACCCGACCAGGGCCAGATTCGAATAGGAGATCAGGAGATACATCGACTGCCGCCAACGCAGCGGCGACTAGCGGTCGTTCCGCAGGACTATGCGCTGTATCCCCAGCTAACCTTGCGAGGAAATTTGGAAACCTCCTTGATGAAACTGCGATTGTCCCGCCCGCAGATTTCGGAGCGTATCGCTGCAACGTTGGAACAGTTCGAACTGGAGCCCTTGGCGGATCGCTTGCCGAGTCAACTGTCCGGTGGGCAGGCGCAGCGGGCGTCCTTTGCGAAGGCTTTGGTGGGGCGGCCGGAAGTGCTGTTGTTGGACGAGCCACTCAGCCAAGTGGACTCGCGGCTCAAAGAGTCGTTGATCGGCATTGTCGAACAAATTGCGGCCCGAGCGCCCATCACCATGTTGCTGGTCACGCACGAGCCAATGCAAGCCATGCGCTTGGCCGATCGTATCGCTATCATTGAAGCCGGCAAGTTGTTGGATGTGGGCACAACCGAAGAGGTTCATGCCCATCCCAAGTCGCGAGTCGCGGGACAGCTGACCGGCTTGTTCGGGATGAACTGGATGCCGGCACAGACCGTTTCGCCTCAGGCACACCAGCCCTTCGTCGGATTTCGCCCAGAACATTTTGAGGTCGGGTCTGCGCTGGATTCCACCGACGGTCTCGACATCGAAGCCGAAGTCATTGGCTGCCAGCATCTGGGCGTAGGCTATCTCTGCCGAGTGAATTGGGCCGAGCAGGTTCTCAAGCTGTGGCTTCCGCCAGGCGCTTGCCCGCCGGCTGCTGGCGAAACGCTCAAGGGGCAGGTTCAGGCCCGGAACCTTTGCTACGTCGACAAGTAAACGCCACGAAATCGCGCGGAGAACGTGGCGTGTCAATCATTCATCGAGCTTGGGAAGGTCTCGAGCGCCAAGGCCTTGCAGCCAGCGCTATCGGGAACGCGTCATCGCGCGGCGGAAAGCTTCCCAATCTTTGCGCAAGCGTTCGGGCGGAGGTGTGCGACCACCGGCGTCGCGCATCTGCTGAAAACTGTCGTTGATGTTGGCGCCGCTCCGCGCTCGCAACTCGGGAGGTTGAAGTCCCAGTTCCTTGAGTTTTTCTTCCCACTTCAGTCGATCGGCTTCGTCAGGACTGACGGCCAGATCGCGGGCTTGATTCCACCGATTCAGGAATTCGTTCAAGTCTTGCTCCGACCAGTTCAATTCTCGCAGCAGGTCGTAGTCGGGCTGTTCTTTTTGTTGGTTGAGGTAATCCAGGACCATCTTGGTGGTGCGGTCGGCATATTCGTTGTTGGCGCTGTCGGCCACGTTCGCTCCGTTGCCTTGGCTGCCTGTCAGACCATTGCCGCCTCCGCTAGAGCCGGCACCTGGTGAAGTGCCCCCACCGGACGAGCCTGTCGGTCCCGCACGACCACCTTGCTGTCCCCCTTGGCCACCTTGGCCGCTTTGTCCGCCTTGCCCGCTGGACTGACCTGACTGTTGTCCCGATTGCCCACCTTGTTGACCCGACTGGCCGCCTTGTTGGCCGGCTTGCCCCCCTTGCTGACCGGTTTGCCCGCCGGATTGACCACCCTGTTGTTGTCCGGACTGCTGACTTGATTGGCCCGCCTGTTGTCCAGCTTGTCCGCCGGATTGACCTGACTGTTGTCCCGATTGACCACCTTGTTGACCCGACTGGCCTCCCTGCTGTCCGGCTTGCCCTCCCTGTTGGCCGGATTGGCTGCCTTGTTGTTGTCCCGACTGGCCGCCTTGCTGACCTGATTGGCCACCGGACTGGCCGGCCTGTCCACCCTGCTGCCCTGACTGACCACTTTGCTGACCTGATTGACCACCTTGCTGGCCCGACTGTTGTCCGGACTGCCCTCCCTGCTGACCGGCCTGGCCGCCTTGTTGTCCCGATTGACTTCCTGACTGACCGGATTGATCACCGGACTGCTGTCCCGACTGACCCCCCTGTTGCCCCGACTGACTACCTTGCTGCCCACTTTGCCCGCTCTGCCTGCCAGACTGTCCAGGTTGTTGACCGGATTGACCTGGCTGCTGCCCTGACTGACCAGATTGTTGTTCGGACTGGCCGCTCTGCTGGCCAGGCTGACCATCTTGCTGACTGGCTTGCCCACCTTGTTGACGGCTCTGCTGACCAGCTTCACTGTTCTGTTGACCAGCTTGGCCATTCTGTGGGTTGCCGTCCTGGGCGCTTGGCTGCTGCCCGGCTTGCTGACCGGATTGACCATTTTGTTGTCCAGCTTCCTGACCTGACTGGCCGCCTTGCTGACCCGCTTGGTCTGGTTGTTGTCCGGGTTGGCCCGGCTCCTGCCCCGATTGTCCGCCCGATTGACCCCCTGGCTGCCTTTGCTGGCCCATTTGTCCTTGCCCTGGCTGCCGCTGTTGCCGCTGCTGCTCTGGCTGACCCTGTTGCCCTCGCTGACCCTGTTGCCTTGGCTGGCCGGGCTGTTGGTTCGGTTGGCCCGCTTGCTCGGTCGAGTTGCTTGGCTGGCCGGATTGGGTTCGTCGGTCGTCAGCTGCGTTCCCGGGTTCGGCTGCCTGATTCTCAGCTTGGCCAGGGCGATTTTTCTGTCGCTGAGCGTCGATGTATTCCTGGACACGCTCAATCACTTCCCGATCCTGAAGTGATTCGGTCGCAGAGCGATTGCCGGAGCTGCCAGTGTCACGTCCTGGTTGCTGCCGCGTGGCACCACTAGACGAACTGGAATCGTTCGTCTGGCGGTCATTGGAGGATGCCGTAGCTGGGCTCCGCCGCTGGTCACCCTGGGATTCGCTGGACCCGCTTTGTCCGTCCGCCGGTGACTGCCCCGGATCTTCGTTGCCGGACTTGGCGTCGCCGCGCCCATCCGCAGAAGATCCCGACTGGGACCGCTCGCCGTACGATGTGGACGTTGACGAGTTACCACCGTCTTGCCGCTCGGACGCGTCACTGGCCGAAGAATCCCGCGCGTCGGTCTGTGCAGCCTGTGTCGTCGACTGGCCGCTGGTGGACGAATCATCGCTCTCAGCGGGATCTGCCGTACCACTTTGTGAGCGGTCTTGGCCGGTTTGGGGTTGGCCAGAGTCGCCAGTGGACGTCGACGGATCCGCCGCTTGCTCGGCAGATTCCGGAGGCCGTGCGGGAGGTTGCTCGCCTGGAGGCCGTTGCTCGCCCGGAGGCGTGGTGGCCTGCGAGGAATCCCCTGTCGCATCCGAGGCTGGCGGGGGAGGATCGGACGGTTGGCGGGGTTGATCTTGGGGCACATCGGCTGGCTCGTCCCGACCGACGACTTCCAGAATCAGTGGCTCCGACCTGGTCTCGTTGGGTGCCCAACGGGCGGCTTCTCCGGGCGCGTGTCGATTGTCGCTGGCAACCGCAGTAACCTGCAACTGGTCGCCCGCCGATGCGTGCAACTCGGACAGTTGGAGCAAGTACGTGGTGACCTGCCGACCGCGTGTTCCGGCGGGCGCATCCAACAAAATCGGTTCTTGAATCTTGAGTCCATTGCGGGCCACTTCCAAAGCGATCCGGGCGAGTCCAAAGTCGGGGTCGCTCGCGCGGACTTCCACTTCGATTTCGGATTCTGGTTGTACGGTCAATCGCCGGTCATTGGGGTTCAACTCGTTGTCAGGGCCCAGCAATTCCACTTCGGGCATCAAGTCGGCCACGACGGACATCGAATGCAAAATGGGGTGCGGGTTGGTGTCGCCGCGCGTGTTAAATCCTCGAACCCGGTAGGTGTGTTGTGTGGGGCTTTCTTGGGATTCGTTGAGCCGCAGTAACCAGCGGGCGGTCAACTGGCGATCTTGGATTTCCATCTCCCATAGGGCTTGGGCTCGAATCAACGCGTCACGCTCGTCCAACTCGGGATTGACTTCCAAGCGGCCTTGCCGCATTTCCTGATTGGCGCGGGCTC
>JANQOL010000582.1 GCA_028289675.1 Pirellulaceae bacterium | reverse complement strand
GCCTATTTTGTGTGCGAGGCGATGGGCCGCAGCGCGGGCTGGCTCGCCTATGGCGCGGCGATCGCCGGTGAAGCTTGCTTGGTATTGAGCGTTGAAGATGTGGTCGACGAGCTTCGTGGCGAAGAAACTGTCACGGACGACAACGGGCAAACGGTCACTCGTGCGATTATGCACGTTGACAAAATCGTCCAGCGCATCGTACGTATGATGATCAAACGGGAGGAGCAGGGTCGGCCTTACGGCGTGATTGTCGTCGCTGAGGGCATGGCGGAGTACTTGCCGCAGAAGTATCTGGAAGGAATTGCTCGCGATGACCATGGGCACATTGCCATCGCCGCGGTCAATTTGGGCAAAATGCTGTCCGATCTAATCGCTCAGGGCTACGAGCAAGCGACGGGGCGCAAGCGCAAGATCAACGGTTTGCAGCTGGGCTACGAGAGTCGATGTGCCCAGCCTCACGCCTTTGACGTTATGTTGGGTTCGCAAATCGGCGTCGGCGCCTATCGCGCTTTGATCGAAAAGCAGATGAACGGCGTGATGATTTCAGTGAGCGGGCAACTGGACCTCAATTTTGTGCCCTTCGAAGAGTTGGTGGATCCCAAAACACTGGTCACCAAAGTTCGCTATATCGAACTGAACAGCGACTTCCATCGCTTGGCACGCTTCGTGGAAACCATGGTCGATGA
Source organism: Pirellulaceae bacterium (assembly GCA_028289675.1). Taxonomy (GTDB): domain Bacteria; phylum Planctomycetota; class Planctomycetia; order Pirellulales; family Pirellulaceae; genus Aureliella. Next base: position 2,438 of record JANQOL010000582.1, on the reverse strand, counting down.
CTAGTGCGAGTCGCACGGACATATGGCCTGCGCCATCGACGGAATGGTTGCTCATTCCGTCGAAAACAGGCCACATCAAAAGTAATAGTGCTCTAGTGCTGTCTCTTAAATGGTAACTTCAACGACTGCTGCAGTGAGATTGCACGCGGCCAATGTAAACCGCACGCTATCGCGTGGCGGCTGATTTGCATGCTACCAATCTTGCAAATCACTCGAACACGCGTGTTCGTCTGTACTTGCGCTGTAATTCTTGAACCGCCGCGCTTGGTGCCTATTGGCGGCGTTCCAAAATCCGTCTGCTGTGCTGGCGGTGATGGCTGGGCGCGGATCAGTGAAGTCGGCGTGGGCGGCCGAAATCTGTCAAGACTCGGTTTGAATCGGCTGAACGCGAAACGTCTCTACGATGATCGCGTAGAGGGCGGGGACCACGAACAGCGTTAGGACTGTGGCCACTAGCAACCCGAAAATCATTAGCCAGGCCATGCCCTCCCACAGTGGTCCGCCGGATAAGGCCAATGGCAACAGGCCTCCCACGGTTGTTGCCGTGGTCAAGAAGATCGGCAACATGCGTTGCTTGCCGGCGGCGGCTAGACATTCGCGGAATTCCTGGCGGCTCAATCCGGCAATCGGACCTTGCCCGCTACTCTGCTCTGCGCGCCGGGCAATCAGGATGTCCGCAAACTCGATGAAGATAATGCCGGTATTGAGCACGATCCCAAACAGCGACAACAGCCCCAGCTGAGGCATGAATCCGAGCGAGCTATTGGTCACCCACAAACCGAAGAAGGCGCCTGTCATCGCCAGGGGCAAGGTAGCCAAAATCACCAATGTCTTGGACCAACCGTTGTATTGCACCACCAGAATCAGCACGATAATTACAAACGAGGCAGCAAACGAATTCAGCATCTGCTGACCCGACTCCTGACTTTCTTCATAGGAGCCGCCGACTTCGATCGAGTAGCCTCGGGGTAGGTCGTCCACAATTTCTTGCATCTGAGGTGAATTGAGCAGACGAATCACGACGTCATTACCGGAAGTGCCATCTTCCACTTCGCTCCGTACTTCAATCGTACGGTTCATATTGCGGCGCTCGATTTTGGCCGGCTGCCATTTTTGAACCGCTTTGGCGATCGAATTCAGAGGCACTTTGCCGTTTTGTCCTTCCACAAAAGCGGCCTCGATGCCTGACAGATCCTGACGTTGTCGAGCGGCCAAGCGAAAGTACACCGGGATTTGTTTATCACCTTCGCGAAAATTCGACAGTTGCAAACCGGAGAAGTACGCATTCAGCGTGTCTGCCACATTGGCGTTGGTGACGCCAGCCAACTTGGCCTGTTCTTCGTCGATGTCCAATGTGATTTCGAAACCGTCGACGCCCCAAGAATCGTGCACATCCCAAGTCTCGGGCTGGTCACGCACCAAGTTCTTGACGCGGTTCGCTATGGCTCGCAATTGTTGAATGTCCGCAAACCCGTCGCCTGAAATCCTCAGTACCAGAGGAGCTGCTGGCGGTCCAAGCGACAGTTTCTTGGGGATGATCCGCGCTCCTTCGATCGGCCCGATGCCCAGCTTGGCGTCACCTTCCTCGACGATGCGGCGCAGGTCAGCGATGAATTCGGGCGTCATGTCTCCTTGAGCGACTCGCACCACAACTTCCGCTACGTTGGCGTTTGGAGAGGGCGGGTCGACACCTAGTGCCCAGCGTGATCCGCCACGACCAATCATGCTGCGCATGGCCCGTAGACGCTCGATGGGTTGACCTTCCACGTCCACGCCCGGACTCATCTTGGTGATCACCGTCTCCAGTTGTCTTACGACCTGGTCCGTCTGTTCGATGGTGGCCGTTTCCGGCAGCATCACGTTGACATAAAATTGGTCGCGACGATCCTGCGGAAAAAACTCGCTGCTGACAGGCAAGGACAGGCACGCGACCAAGAGTCCCACGGCTCCCGCCACCGTCAACCACTTCCAGCGAATCGCCAGCATCGCCAGCACGCCATACAACCGCAGGAAAAGATTCTCAGAAGCCGTCGATGCCGCAGTGCTGGATAGCGATTGCTCTGGGTCGGTCACTTGAGACCCTCGGCGAAGACGGCTGAATAGTTTTCCAGCAACATAGCCCAGCCAGGGCAACGGCGCCGAGGGACGCTCTTTGTTCTTGGGCGCTCGAATAAACGCGGCGGCTAGCACGACGCAAATGGTCATGGCTAGGAACCAACTGATGAGCAACGTCGATGACAGGGTGACCGGCAGGCTGTAAACGTATTCCCGGCCCCCGCCTTCCAGGGCGAAGAGCATGGGAAAAAAGGCGGCGACGGTCGTCAGCGTGCCGGACAGCATCGGTAGAGCCAGTGTCTTGGCGCCCTCCACCGCGGCTTCGGTTGGCCGCATGCCAGCCAAGATGTTGGTACGCGTTTGGTCACAGACTTGAACCGCAT
>JANQOL010000537.1 GCA_028289675.1 Pirellulaceae bacterium | reverse complement strand
GGCCGACGATCCAAGCCGCCGTGGCGGACTCGATTTAGTGGAGCGAAACGGCACGCGCCTCATCAAGGGGTACTTCCGTGACGGACAGGAAGTCGATTCGTTTCGCATCGGCGAATACTCCAAAAGTCCGGCCGCCCAACTGTTGCCCGAGGCCAGTCAAGCGGGAACGTTCACGGTCGGTTTTCGCGCCGCCTGGATGAAGGGATCGCCTCCGCCTCCCAATGAACCACCGAGAAACAAGAATGTTCCCGCTGGCGTCGAACGGGGCCCCAAACGAAGCGATCCAACCGTACCCGTCGAACGAGAAATCGGCGCCGTGCGGGCCGTCGTGAAGATCTTCTACAACGCTAAATGAGCCCGAACAGACTTGACCTTTCATCGACCAAACAGCTTGGCGCTCGGCCAGTTGGGGCAACCACCCGACTGACGCCGCCAGGCAGAGCACTTTTTCTCTAATCTCATCCTTCTCAACATCAAATTCGAGACCATCATGACCACTCACGAAAACACGCTGAAGGCAATTGGCTTGAGCTTGCTGATGGCTTTCACCGCCGGCACCCAACACGCGGGTGCCCAAGAATCCGAGCAACGAGATCCGCCTCGTCTGGCACTGAACGCGGGAGGCCATACTGCGATGGTCAACCGTGTCTTCTTCCGCTCCGGCGGAGAAGAACTGATCTCGGTTTCCGATGACAAAACGATTCGATTCTGGGACGTTTCCAGCGGCGAGCCGCTACGAGTCATCCGCCCGCCCATCGGGGACGGTGACGTAGGCATGTTGTACTCCGCCGCGCTATCGCCCGACGGCAACCAGTTGGCCGTTGGAGGCTACACCAGGTACGCCAACCTGCGTTATGCGATCTATGTCATCTCGCTGGTCAGTGGGGAAATCGAGCATCTGCTGGTGGGGCACACCAACGTAATTCATGATCTCCGATTCTCTCCGGATGGTCGCAAATTGATATCAGCGTCCAGCGACATGACAGCTCGCATTTGGGACGTGGCCACACACGAGTGTCTTCAGGTTCTTAAGGGCCATACCGACAACGTGTACGGCGTGGTCTTCTCTCCCGATGGAAATTCTTGCGCAACTGCCTCGGACGACGACACGGCCGCCATTTGGAATGTGGCGACCGGCCAGCGGCTGAGGACTTTGTCCGGCCACCGCGATGACGTCAATGCCATTGCGTGGAGTTCCAACGGAAAGTGGATCGCCACCGGCAGCTACGACCGCACGATTCGCGTCTGGAACATCAACGGACAACTGCAACGGGAGTACGACCAGATCGGCAACCGAACGCTTTCTCACATCGAATTCTGTAACGATTCCAGACGATTGATCTGGTGCCAGGGCGTGGGATCCGGAGCTCGTGAGGTGGGCATTTTGGATCTGGCTTCCGGTGAAAGCAAAGTCCGGTTCAACAAGCACACCAACACGACGATGCACGCCAGTCTGTCACCTGATGAAACCTTGGTGGCCAGCAGTGGCGGCAACGACAAGGAATTGTACTTGTGGAATGCCAGCGACGGTTCCGTCGTGCATAAGTTAGTCGGCCGAGGACGCGGTAACTGGAGCGCGGCTTGGGGCAGCGATGGCTCTACGATTGCCTGGGGCAACATCAACCGGGGCCAAGCCACCAACGGAACCAACCGCAAATCGCCCTTGGAATACGCCTTCGAGTTGGATCGCTTGCAATTTGCGAAGGCTCCCGACGACGAGACTTACACGCGTTACCGTACGCAGCGGGGCAATACTTTGCTGAAATCGTCTGGCGCGACCACTGTGGATGTCATCCGTGGTGGCGAAAAAGCGATCACGCTGGAGTTCGACTCCAAATTTAGTCGTGCCCACAACACGGTCAGCTGCTTTACTTTGCTGCCAGGTGACCGGGCCGCGGTCGGATCCAGTTTTGGCCTGTATCTATTTGACACGCGCAGCGGCAAGATTCTGCGGAAGTTTGTGGGGCACACGGGACTGATCTCGGCGATCAGTCCCTCGCCAGACGGCCGCTACCTGCTAACGGCCTCGAATGACATGACAATGCGAGTTTGGGACCCGGATGTGAGGAAGCCATTGCTCAATCTGTTCTTTGCTGGCGAAGAATGGGTTGCTTGGACACCGGATGGCTACTACGCCAGTTCACCTGGGGGCGAGGCGCTCATGGGCTGGCACCTGGACAATGGTCCAGACCATCTTGGCAGTTTTGCCCGCGCATCACAGTTTCGGGACAGTCTTTATCAACCATCAGCGATCAAGATGTTGCTGCGTACCGGAGACATCACTCGAGCTCTCGAGGCCACCGGGAAAGGCGGCCGCGATACCAGTGTGGCCCAGGTTCTGCCGCCGACCGTGTTCATCGCCCGCCCTGACGGGAACGATGTTCAGACAGACGTCCAGGAAATGACGGTCATGGCGGTGGCCAAGCAAGTGGGCGAGCATCCAATTACTTCGATCCAATTGCTGCTGGACGGACGCCCCTACGGAGGCCGCGCCGGTATCAAACACTTTGATGCGCCTAGACGGGACGTGCGAGAACGTTTCTACGTGCAACTGTCGGCAGGGATCAAGCATCGGCTGCAAGTGCGGGCCGATTCGGATGTCAGCTTCGGATTGTCTCGTGGTGTGAATGTGACCTTCCGGCCCAAGAGTAACGAAAGCAAATTGCCTGCCCTATACGTGCTCTCCATGGGACTGCGGGACTACCAGGATGACGAGCTGGACTTGAACTTTGCCGATCGGGACGCGCGGCGATTTGAACGAGCCTTCCAGACTTATGGCAAGGGCTTGTTTCGCAAGGTGGAAACGAAATTGGTGGTCAACGAACAGGCGACACGCATTGGTATCCTCAAAGGCCTGGATTGGCTCAAACGGCAAATGGACCAGGGCGACATTGGTCTGGTGTACTACTCGGGCCACGGCGACAAGGACTCGTCGGATGTCTTCCACATCATGCCGCATGACGTGGAGAAGGACCTGCTGTCCGTCACCGGCATTCCCGACGCCCAGATCAAAACGATGGTGGGCGCCATCAATGGTCGCGTGCTATTGGTGTTGGACGCTTGCAATTCCGGCGCCGCGTTTAAGAACCCTAACAACTTGATGGACGACCTGATCCGTGACCTGGTGTCCAGCGATTACGGGATCACCGTGATGTCTTCGTCGACTGGCAAGGAACTTTCCCAAGAGAGCAGTGACGCTGGCGGCGGCTACTTTACGATCGCCTTTGTGGAAGGGCTGTCCGGCCGCGCGGACACCAATCAAGACGGCGTTGTCTACTCCAGCGAGTTGGCGAACTACGTCGCCGAACGCGTCAAGTCACTGACCAAAGGCCAGCAACATCCGGTCATGCGGAATCCAGCCGGTGTACCGGCATTTCCACTGGCCAAAACGCGCTAGGGTGGAAATTTTCAGCGCGTTGCGTCTACCGACGCAATGCGAGTTGCTGAGGTTTGGAATCAGCTTGTTTAACCCCTCTTTTTGAAACTGAGTGAGTCATGCGAAGCCTACGACTAAATCGACTGGTGCTGGCAGCCACAGCCTTGCTATGCGGTTGGGCCTCGGCAACGGCCCAAGAGACTAGCCAACCGCAGAGAGATCCACCCAGGTTGTCCCTGGATGCGGGCGGTCACACGGCCACCGTATGGCGTCTGCAGTTTCGTCCAGGCAGCCAAGAACTGATCACGATCGCGGATGACAAAACGATCCGCTTCTGGGATGTCAACAGCGGTGAGCCATTGCGTGTACTGCGCCCGCCGATTGGCGACGGCGACCGTGGCAAGCTGTACGCCATGGCTCTGTCCGACGATGGCGACATGTTGGCCGTCGGCGGCTTCACGAAGCTCGACGGCAAAGGGCATGTGATCTACCTGATCTCGCTATTCAATGGGGAAATCGAGCGTGTGTTCACCGGCCACAACAACGTCATTCACGACCTGGCGTTTTCACGCGACGGCAAGCAATTGCTTTCGGCATCAGCGGACGACACCGCGCGACTCTGGAACTTGGCCACCGGCGAAGTGCAGCACATATTGAAAGGACATGCCAGCAACGTTTACGGCGCCGTTTTTTCACCGGACGGAAGCCGTTGCGCGACCGCATCCTACGATGGAACTGCGGCCATCTGGTCAACGTCCAACGGCGAACGCCAAATGGAGTTGAAAGGGCACACGGCGGAACTGCGCAGTATCGACTGGAGCCCCAATGGACGCTGGATTGCCACTGCCAGCTATGACAAGAGCATTCGGGTCTGGGATTCCAACGGCAAGATGCTCCGCACCTACGACAAACTGGGAGATCGTTCTATTGGCTGCGTCTCCTTTACCGACGATTCACGCCGCCTGCTGTGGGTACATAGCACTGGCCAAGGCAAGCGTGTGGCCGGCGTGCTGGATCTATCCAGTGGCGAAAACCAAACGGAGTTTGATCAACACGACAATACCATCATGGCTGTGGTCGGCTCACCGGACCAAAAACTGGCAGCCAGCACAGGCGGCGACAACTCGGACAGTTATGTGTGGAATATTGCCGACGGCAAGTTGGTTCAGAAGTTGGCTGGCCGCGGCCAAGTCCCGTGGAGTATGGCTTGGAGCGAAGACGGAACGCAGATCGCCTGGGGCAACACCAATCGTGGAACCGGCGTGAATACCAAAGCGCCTTTGGAGCGGACTTTCGATCTGACCCGCCTACAGTTTGGCGATGCTCCAGACGAGTCATTCACCCGCGCCCGACCGCAGCGAGGTAGCATGTCGCTCAAGAGTTCCGGAAAAACCACGGTAGACGTTCTGAGAAATGGTAAGAAACATGTCACATTGAGTTTCAGCTTCGACCAATACCAAAAGTACAACACGGTGCACGGGTTCACTTTGTTGCCCGGTGACCGCGCCGCGATCGCGGCGGATTTCGGATTGCATTTGTTTGATACACGCTCTGGGAAGGAGATCTATGAGTTCATTGGTCACACAGGCACCGTGTGGGGAGTCAGTCCCTCTCCCGACGGTCGCTATTTGCTGACCGCGTCGAACGACATGACGCTGCGGATCTGGGATCCCGACCAGCGCAAACCTTTACTCAACTTGTTCTTTGCCGGCGAGGAATGGGTGGCTTGGACACCCGACGGCTACTACGCCAGTTCGCCTGGCGGCGAGGCACTGATCGGCTGGCATCTCGACAACGGGCCGGACAAACTAGGCAGCTTTGCCCGCGCGTCTCAATTTCGCGACAGCCTTTATCAGCCCGAGGCCATCAAGCTGTTGCCGCGGACGGGAAGCATCGCCCGCGCCCTGGAAGCCAGCGGCAAAGGCGAACGAGACACCAACGTAGCTCAGGTCATTCCGCCGACCGTGTACATCGCCCGACCCGATGGCAACAATGTGAAGACCGACAATCAAGAACTAACGGTGATGGTGGGCGCCAAACAAGTCGGTATGCATCCCATTACCTCGGTCCAACTGCTGCTCGATGGCAGGCCGTACGGTGGTCGAGCGGGCGTCAAGCACTTTGACACTCCCCAACGAGACGTCCGCGAGCGGTTTTACGTGCAATTGTCTCCAGGCGTCAAACATCGGCTGCAAGTTCGGGCCGATTCGGCGGTCAGCTACGGACTATCGCGAGCGGTCAACGTGACGTACCAGCCCAAGAGCAATACGCGGCGGCTGCCTGCCTTGTACGTCTTGGCCGTCGGTGTGAAAGACTATCAGGACGACGA
>JANQOL010000508.1 GCA_028289675.1 Pirellulaceae bacterium | reverse complement strand
ATCGATCAACAGTGGGATCAAGATGCATGCAAAGAGTAACGTTGCGGCCAGTGCCACAATGGACGGCCAATGCCAATTACGTGCGGCCGGTTTGCGATCTAGTTGTGCAGGAAACACGAGTCCGGCACGCTCAAAAGCCTGAACGGGATCGCGCAGGCTAGCGGGCGGCGGCGGGTGGACGCCGATTTCACGCTCCAGTTCCGCCACGTCCTGCACGGTAATGTCGTCTCGCGCTGTAATATCGTCCCGCGCTGTAGTGTCATCTTGCATTTCAAAATATCTGCCAAGCAGCCTATGCAGCTCTTCGTCGGATTGATCTGCAGGGTCTTGAGTCATCGACTTACTCCGGTCTCACCCCCATCCAGACACTGGTACTTGCACAGCGAAACCTGCGCCGACGAATCCTCATTCGCTTCTTCCAGCACCGGACACCCATTCGACTGAAAAAACTTCTTAAGTCGTTTCCTGACGCGCTCATTCGCCTTTCTCACAGCATCTTTCGACCGTCCTAGCTTTTGGCTAGTTTCCGTCACTGCTTCCGGTGAACGGTAGTCGGGCATATCCAATTTCATATACTCGCGGAGCACATTGCGATCGTCTTCTGAAAGACATTTCGCCATCACAGTTTGTACGCAGCGAATTTTCTGACTGTCATTCGTTGACTTCTTGCTCGCAACATGAATCAAGGCGACATCTACCGGTTCTCTTAGCTTTGCCAGCTTGTCGGCCTTCCGTTTTTTGTCGCGATACAAATTCTTTCCAATCGTGCTGACCCAAACGACAAATCCCTGACGAATCCTATCCGGATCGGTAGACGTAGGCGAGAAATACGCTTTTCCACTCATTTTCTTGTAAGCCCACCAAAACGCCTCCGAAACCAAGTCATCGATCTCATCGGATGGGACATCATACTTAGCGAGCATCTTGGCCACGAAGCCGGCATGCCGCTCCCACAACTCAGCCAACGCGGCTGCGGCATCCGGAGATCCTGGATCGCAGCGGATGATGTTGACGAGAGCTTTTTCAGTGGTGTTTCTCATGCAAGCTGGTGTAAATACCGTCTTCGAGGCGTGCCAAGGTATTGCGATGTCAGTATACCACCGACGCTGATAGGAAGCTTTTCGCCGATCCTCTTCGCACTCCGAAACATTTTTCTTTTTTTGGCTGTCACACGTTTTCGTCTACTAAGTAGAGCCGGAACCTCGGTGCGCCGAAATGTACGTGGAGCGCATCCCCGGCCCTAAAAGCCGAGTTTGCATGGCGGTTGGCGAGTCGTGACCGTGGGGCCATCTCGTCTCCGCCCGTTCATGTCACACAGGGGGATAGTCGGATGAATGCTCTTCGTAACGCCGTTGCTCTATTTTTGGTTCTAGTCGTTGTGTCGCCCGTCCAGGCGGACATCATTTTGATCTCTCCAGACCTTGGCGAGTGGCAAGACACGTACAGTGGCCGCGGCGGCGATCCCGACACGACGTATCGTGCTCACCAAAACAACGGTTCAAGTCCAGAACTGAACATCGGCCAGTCTGGAACGTCCGGAGAATACATCCGCACGTTGATGGAATTCACCAACTTGCCCAGTCTCGCAGCCAATGAAAGCGTCACGAGCGCGGTCTTGAACGTGACCACAACGTCCAACCGTGGCGGCGGTTACGAGGCATTCTTGATGACCCAAGACTGGGTGGAAGGGACACTGTTCCAGGCAGCCACCGACGATCGAAGTGCCCCGGACGGCGCGACTTGGCAGACATTCGACGGCGTGAACCCTTGGCCGGGCATCAGTGGCTTTCGGTCTTTTGACGGGTTTGGATTCAATTCCCAAACAGCCGACTTAAGTGCGCCCATCGCTAGCGGTGTACTCCTGGGTGGCATTGGTCTGCGGCAAGATATCGCGTTCGATCCAACGGTTGTGGAAGGTTGGATGCGGGGTGACATCACCAATCATGGGTTCTTACTCAGGGGCACCAGTGAGACTTCCGGCAATACGATTCTCTCGTTTGCTGGGTCTGACCATCTTGATGCGAGTATTCGACCGACCCTGACCATCACGACGACTGCCGTACCGGAGCCATCGAGCATGATGGCGCTCGGTCTCTTCGTCGCGTTCGCGTGCCTGACGCGGTTCGGGCGACATCGCAAACATCTGCCAGTGGCCACAGGCAGCTAGTCTGCCAGCCACTGCTTGTTGACGGTCCTTTCATCTCTGTCATCACCCGAATGAGGATTGAATCTGATGAGACATCGAAATTTGAGGCATCGAAATTGTCTGACTCTCGAGCAGCTCGAGGCACGTGAACTGTTGACCGTAGATGCGTCCGTATCCTGGCTTTCCGGACAAGCTGGGCGGCAGCAAACTGACTCTGGGCCGTCCACCGCGTCCGCCAGTGATTCTTGGAATCCGGGCGCCTATTTGACGGACAGCACGGGTAGCGTAGTTGCCTTTGGTCAAGCTACCACAGCTAGCGTGAGCGGCAGTGCGCTAGTCGAAAGCTCATCTCCTGGCCCAGGCAGCGGCGATACTGCTCATGCTCGCGTTGATGCAGAATCACTATTCACGATCACCACAGACATGGTCCCAGACGATATCGAGTCCGGACCAATCATCGTATCCCTCACGTTGGCCACCAACGTTGACGGTGAAATCAACGTACCTCACACAAACTTCTCCCAATGGGGCTTTTTTGCTTTCGCGACACCGATCGAAGACGGGATTGAATCCTTCCCGTCAGCGTCCGTCAGCACCGGTTCGGTTAGCACCCCATCCTTTTCCGGAGAACTGCTGGATACGGTGCAGTTTGAGATCGACGTAGCCAGACTACCCTTGGACGTCCACCTGGAGCTGGGCGTTCGGGCAAGCGTATCGTCAACTCCGTTGGGCGAACGTTTGTCGGAAGTGTCCGCGGGCGCCGCGATCGACGTGTCGATCGAGCAACTTTCAACCCATTGCGACGCCGGCATTGAAATCCCAGACGTCGAGCTACAGCGCGAAATCTTCCTGGATCTGCCACCGGCAAAGGGCGCTGACTTCGATATTCAATTTCTGCCCCTGGCAGTTGACTTTGTCACAACAGCAGCGTCCGACCCCAACGCGATCTGCACACTGCGTTCGTCACGCGAGACTCTGGACGTCGCCATCGTGCATACCGCTTCAGATTCGTCACATACCCTCTTCCAAAGTACTGGCGAGGCAGAGATGACGATCTACGACGATTCGATCGTCTGGACGACGAGCAGCTTCTTGATTACGTCACCGGGGTTTCCAAATGTACCCATCCCACCGATTCCGACCGGCCCGATGCAAATGGAGCTATCGAATCTAGTCGAGCTTGGGCTCTCTCCGGCGACAACCGACTTGGACACCCTGGTCCGCGAGGCTGAGAAGATCTTCCATCACGATCTCAGTACTCGTCTGACCAACACCGCCAGGGACTTCCTTGGACCGTTTGATACTTTGATCATCGAAGACCCAGGCTCGACGGCGCTCCGTGTAACCTCACCTTCGGGATTCGTTACTGGACTGTCGGTCGGCGGTATGGAGCTGACCGAGATCCCCGGTGCGGCCTACTTTGCTGAGATACCGGCGGTGGTTGTGTTTGAACCAGAACAGGGCCACTACACCACTGATGTCGTCGGATTGGGCAGCGGCCCATACGACATCACGTTCGCATTCGCCGCGGAATCCGAGATCGTGTCGTCGACTCAGATGGACGGTGAGATTGCAACCGGGGCCATCGTTTCGTACGGAACGACCGTTGATCTGGATGCGGAAACGGCCAACACCGACGTGCTAGCCGTTGACGTGTCTGCGACTCCGGGCCCAATGAACTTCCTGGAACCCAACCTCGGGCGGCTATTTGTTATCGGCGGTCCAGATGACGACCGCATCACCATCAGCGACAGGAGGGGAGAGCTGAAGGTCTCCGTCAATGGGACGAGGCAGCAGTTCGACGCGACAAAAGTCGCATCCATCGTTGTTGAAGCTCGCGAAGGCAACGACTCCGTTCGTCTAGCGACTCGCAAATCCACACCGGTTGCTGTGCACGGTGGTGCCGGCAATGACTTCTTGCTGGGCAGCCGAGGTAGCGACATTCTGCTGGGCGGCGAAGGCAACGACGTCATCGTAGCGGGCCGAGGTGCGGATTTGGTCATCGGGGGCCAAGGAGTTGACGTGATCTTTGGAGGACTTGGCCGAGACATCCTGATCGGCGGATCTACTCGGCACGACGAGGAAGTGGACGCTCTGTTTTTGTTGCGAGAGGAGTGGCTCAATACGAATCACTCCCACGCCCAACGTGTTGCCAACTTGCGTGGGCAAGACAACCCAGCGTACGCAACGCGCCAGAACGGCGACGTGCATCTTAGCGGCGACGATTACCAACATGATCAGCAGGTCGACCTCCTTTTTGGCGGGCTGGGCCGCGATTGGTACTTTACGGAATCGGTGGATTTCGTCTTTGACAAGCGAAGAAAATAGACGGATCGCTGCGGATGTGACGCGCGTTCGTACAAACTTGCCGATCCGAGTACCATGACGGCATGAAGCGTCATGTAGCACTGATTGTCGAGACGTCCAGCATCTATGGCCGAGATCTGTTGGCGGGCATCGTCCGGTTTATGCGGATGCATGATGAATGGTCCGTGTTTCTCGAGCAACGAGACTTGTTTAAACAGCCGCCGGCCTGGCTGAATGACTGGCATGGTGACGGAATTATCTCGCGGGCGACCACTCCCAAACTGTTGGAGGCCGTCAAAAAGACCGGTGTTCCTCTAGTGGAGGTGACGGACAGACATGGAGAAGTCGACAAACCTCAAGTCCGTTCCGATGACGCAGCCATCGGTCGTCTGGCCGCCGAACATTTGCTGGAGCGAGGATTTCAGCGGTTTGGCTTCTGCGGATTCAGCGGCGAAGCCTGGTCGGCTCGCCGTGAAGCTGCGTTTGTGGCATCCGTTGAAGCCAAATCGTCAACCAGCTGTTCGCGATACAACTCAGCTTGGCACGGTCGCGCAGCACGTGCATGGGAAGACGAGCAGCAATGCATGGCGGACTGGCTAGCAGGACTGGAGCCGCCACTGGCCATCATGGCCTGCAATGATGTCCGCGGCCAGCAAGTCATCGACGCGTGTTCCAAGCTGAACCTCGTCGTGCCGGAACAAGTGGCGATTGTGGGTGTGGACAACGACGAATTGCTCTGCCGCATTTGCTCGCCGCCGCTATCGAGCGTCATTCCGAACGCGGAGACCGTCGGATTTCGAGCCGCGGAACTGCTGGCGCAACTAATGAACCAGGAAGATCCTCCGGAGCCGATGCAGCTGATTGAGCCCCTGGGCATCGCCACTCGTCAATCGACGGACGTGGTCGCCATCGAAGACCGCGACTTGGCCGCGGCGCTGCATTACATACGCGAGCACGCGTGCCGTGGGCTAAGCGTTTCAGAGGTGGTCAAGCACAATACGATTTCCCGCAGCACGCTGGAGCGCCAAGTGAGAAAATATCTTGGACGCACTCCGCAAGAAGAGATCCGACATGTCCAGATCAAGCGGGCCAAGGAGTTGCTGATGGCCACCGATCTGCCGGCCGAACGGATCGCCGTATTGTGTGGCTTTGAGCACCCGGAGTATCTGTTTGTCGTCTTCAAGCGCATTACCGGTCTGACGACGACCGAATTCCGACGGCAAGCGAAACCTCGGTCCCGCGGCAAAATCACCTGACAATATATTGCAGGATCTGGACGCGTTATCTCATGGATTCAGGCCGCCGACCAGGGTAAATTGACGCCTTGCCTACCGCCCCGAGCGCCGGCGTATTGGATCGGTCTGACGAAGTTAGCCTTTCGCAGTGCGCGGTTTCCTACCTCCCCGCATCGCCTTGAGCCCATAGAAATGGAACACGACAAAACGGTCTGCCAGCCCGTACTGCGCGGCAGGAATTCGATCGTCACGGGTGCCAGCAAAGGCATTGGCGCTGCCATTGCAATCGCACTGGCAAAAGCGGGTGCAAATGTCGCGCTCAACTTTTCGGGCTCTATCGATGCGGCTGAGAACGTGGCCGAGCGGTGCCGTGCCCATGGTGTCAAAGCACGTTTGGCGCAGGCGGACGTGGGTGTCCAGGCGGAAGTCGAACGTATTGTGGCGGAAACTGTCGACGATTTTGGCGGGCTGGATGTCGCCGTGTCCAATGCCGCGTACAGTGACCGAGAACTATTCTACGAAGCTGACATGGCGGGTTTCGAAAAGACAATCCAGGTGACGATGTGGGGCGCGTTCTATCTGCTTCGGGCCGCAGCACGTCACATGATCGCCGCCAAAAATCGTGGTTCCATCGTCATCGTCAGCTCGCCACACAGTTGGCGGCCGATTCCCGGCGCGATGGCATACAACATGGCCAAAGCGGCAATCGATCAAATGGCTCGGACGGCCGCGACGGAACTTTGCAGCCGGCGCATTCGCGTCAACACCATGCACCCTGGCTGGATTGATACGCCCGGCGAACGCAAGTTCTTCAGCGAAGAAAAATTGGTCCAAAAAGGTGCCGAACTACCATGGGGCCGGCTTGGAACGCCCGATGAAATCGCGCGGGGAGTGGTGTTCCTGTGCGACCCGGCCAGCGACTACATGACCGGCAGTTCCATGTTGATCGACGGCGGGATTGAACTGCCAGTTCAGGAAATGCATCGACTGGAGGTACCTACTTAGCACAGCTGCGAGGCTGCAATCTGTTATTCTTCCCGCAGACTGGGTAGCTGGGGCTAGGAAACAAACAATGGAATCCGCAATCACGATTATCTCCTTTCTGTTCTTTACCGGACTCGTCGCTTGCCTGACGTGGCTGCTGACACGAAACAGCGATGTCGACAGCGACGAAGGCTATTTCTTGGCAGGCCGCAGCCTGACGGGCGTGTTCATTGCCGGTTCGCTGCTGCTGACCAATCTGTCCACCGAACAACTAGTCGGGCTCAATGGCGATGCATTCAAAGACGGTCTTTCGGTCATGTGCTGGGAGGTCGTGGCCGGAATCTCGCTGGTCATCCTCGCGCTCGTCTTTCTTCCTCGCTACTTGAAGTCGGGAATAGCCACCATTCCACAGTTTCTCTCGGAACGGTATGGGCAAGCTGTGCGTTCAGTCACGGCGGCCATCTTCATCGTGGCCTACATGATGATTCTGTTGCCCTTCGTCTTGTTTCTAGGTGCCAACGGCCTCAACGGCATGCTGGGATTGCACGTCAAGTTCGGCGTCAGCGAATTGCAGATGATTTGGATGTTGCTGGTTTTCATCGCCACATTGGGCGGAGCCTACGCCATCTTTGGTGGTCTGCGCGCCATTGCAGTCAGTGATACGTTCAATGGCGCCGGCCTGCTGGTCGGCGGATTGATGATCACGTTTTTCTCGCTGCAGCTGATCGGGGGCAGCGATGGTGGCTGGACGGGCGCCTTCGAGAAGATCAAGTCCGCGGATGCGGACGCGTTCCAATCGTTGGGATCCAAAGACGAGTCAACACACTGGCCAACACTGTTTACCGGCGTTCTGCTGCTGAATTTCTTTTACTGGACAACGAATCAGCAGATTATTCAAAGGACGTTCGGCGCGAAGAACTTAGCCGAAGGCCAAAAGGGAGTTCTGCTGGCCGCGTTCTTTAAGATCCTGGCTCCACTGATTCTCGTCTTACCAGGTATTGCTGCTGCCTATCTGGTCATTGCGGCCGAAGATCCGCAAAT
>JANQOL010000506.1 GCA_028289675.1 Pirellulaceae bacterium | reverse complement strand
ATTTGCGGCCGCCGTTCTGCGAGTTGCGGGGCGGGCTCCAATCACCACGACCGTCATGACCGGAAAATCCTATTTTACTGTCGTTGGAATCCGCGAACCGCACCGAGTCCAAGGCCAATCGCGGGCTCCTGTTTCGAATCGGACATATCTTTCGGTTGTGGCGGGCGACCGGTCGCCGCCCGGTCGGTTTGGGCCGCTCCTTCCGATGTGGTGGGCGCCGGAAGATGGCTGCAGACCTATCTTGCCAACGCCATTTCAGCCAGTTCACGGGTGAAAACACGAATTATGTTAGACAACATCTCTCGCATCGAGTCCAACGTTCGAGGCTACGTCCGGTTGTTTCCGACGGTCTTTGACGTTGCGCGCGGGTCGGAATTGTGGGATCAATCCGGTCGCCGATTCGTGGACTTTTTCTGCGGTGCCGGTTCGCTCAACTACGGACACAACAACCCGCGCGCCAAAGCCGCGCTGTTGGACTACATCAGCCGCGATGGGATTCAACACGCCTTGGACACGGCTACTGCGGCCAAAGCGTCTTTTGTGCAAGCGTTTGAACAAGTCATCTTGCAACCTCGAGGCATGGACTACAAGCTCCAGTTTACCGGGCCCACCGGGACCAACGCCGTTGAGGCTGCTATCAAGCTGGCGCGTCGCAAGACTGGTCGCTCGCACGTGGTAGCCTTTACCCATGCCTATCATGGCCATTCCTTGGGTGCGTTGGCGTTGACGGCGAACAGCTACTTTCACGACGAGAGTTACGGCTCTCACAACAACGTTAGCCATCTGCCCTTCGAAGGTTTTCACCCCGGTCTGGATTCGGCGGCCCTACTGGAACAGATGCTCAGCGACGGTAGCAGCGGGTTGCCAACACCGGCCGCGATTGTGCTGGAAACCGTTCAAGGTGAAGGCGGAGTTAATGTGGCGTCCGACGAGTGGTTACGGCGAGTCGAGGCATGCTGCCGCCGACACGACGTGTTGTTGATCGTCGATGACATTCAAGTAGGCAATGGTCGCACTGGTCGCTTCTTCAGCTTTGAGCAAGCCGGCATCTCGCCAGATCTGGTGTGTCTGTCGAAGTCCTTAGGCGGCGGACTGCCGTTGTCGGTGGTGCTGATCAAGCCTGAGCATGATGTGTGGCAACCCGGACAACACACGGGTACGTTCCGCGGCAACAACTTGGCATTCGTGGCTGCGACCGCTTTGCTCGAGTATTGGCGCACACCGCAATTAGTCGAACACATTGACCAGCTAAGAACGTTGGTGGAATCCAAACTAGATGACTTGGCAGCCGCGCACTCGGGCCTGGGCTTTAGCCGGCGTGGGCGAGGGTTGATTCAAGGACTGGACGTGGGCGACGGTCAACTGTCCCGCAAGATCCTGAACGGCGCCTTCGAACAAGGGCTGTTGTTGGAAGCCTGCGGACAAGATGACGAAGTGTTGAAGGTGATGCCGGCGTTGACCAGTCCTACGGAACTGGTTCGCGAAGGGCTGAACATCTTGTCATCGGTGGTGGCAAATGCAGTCAACGCGTCAGCGGGGAACTCCGACACGTCAGTCATCGTCGAGCGGCCTCTGAGCGAACTAGGTGTTCCGCTGCCGCCGCTGGGAGCACTGAACCAGCTATGAGTGCTGCATCCGTAGTCGGCGCATCACCGCAGTTATCATCCGTGCTGAGCCAGTTCGAAAGTCTGGTGCAAGAACGACCCGATGCACTGGCCGTCGTATTTGAACAACGTGAATTGACGTTCGCTCAGCTAGATACGCTGGCCAACCAATTCGCCCATGCGCTCCGTCAAAATGATGTCCAGCCCGGGCAGCATGTCGGTCTATGCCTGGACCGATGTCCCGAAGCGATCGCGGCCATGTGGGCCATCTTCAAAGTGGGCGCGGCCTTTGTGCCACTGGATCCGGAATATCCAAGGGACCGCATCCTGTACATGATCGAAGACGCTGAAATCTCGGTGATTCTCACCCATCAACGGGCGGAGAACTCGCTAGCGCGGACCTTGGATAGCTCTCCCGGACTGCGTTGGATCGACAGTGCCAGCGACTCGTTTTCCCGGTTCGACACTCAGTGGCCGTTTCCGGTCACCGTCCAGCCCACGGACGTGGCGTACGTCATGTATACATCCGGATCCACCGGACGTCCGAAGGGGGTGGAAATCGAGCACCAGGCGCTAGCGACCTATTGCCAGGCGGACATGCAAGTTTACCGGCTGCAGCCAGCGGATCGGACACTGCAATTCTCGACACTAAATTTTGACATCGCTATCGAAGAGATCTTCCCACCTCTGCTGGCCGGCAGTTGTGTGGTCGTGCGGCCTTCCGATCGCGCGGAGCATGCCAACGAGTTGTCCGCCATAATCGAGCGATACAACGTCACCGCAGTACATCTCGCCACAGCCTACTGGCACGAGTGGGTCGATTTGATGTTGGCAACCCAAGCCTCAGTACCGGCTTCGCTCCGGTTGGTGATCGCTACCGGCGAAAAGGTCTCGGTCGAACACTATCGAAGGTGGCTGAGTCTGTGCGGGCACGATGTTCTGTGGTGCAATGCCTATGGACCGACCGAAGCAACGGTATCGGCCACTGTGTTTATTCCCGACGAGCACTACGCCGGCGACAACATGCCCATTGGTGAACCATTGCCCGGCTATGAAGCGTTCATTTTGGACGACCAGCACCGTCCTGTTCCGTCGGGTGAAACGGGACAACTGTGGCTGGCTGGAGACGCGCTGGCACGTGGCTATCTCAATCGACCGGATTTGACGGAGCAAGCTTTCGCCAATGTGCGGCTACCTGATACACAATGCACGCGGCGAATGTACGCTACCGGCGATCTGGCTCGCTGGCTGCCGGAGGGAGTTATTGAATTCGCCGGCCGCATCGATCACCAGATCAAACTAGGCTCCTATCGCATTGAACCCGGCGAGATCGAAGCAGTGATACATCGCCACCACGGTGTCTGCGAGTCCCTCGTGACCTACGACGCCGTTGCCGGTCAGAAATACTTGATCGCCTACGTTGCCACGGGCGACCATCCGACGACGATTGAGCAGTTGTCTGAGTTCTTGCGTGCCGAGTTGCCGAACTACATGGTGCCGTCGCGCTATGTGTTGATGAAGTCGTTTCCCAAGACGATCAACGGCAAAATTGACCGCGCTGGTTTGCCCGGCCCTGCTGAGAGCTGCACTCCACGCAGCGACAACTACCAAGCACCGCGATCGGAGTTGGAGACTTACCTGGCGGATCTGTGGCAAACCGTCTTGAATGTTCCGAGGGTCGGCATCGAAGATGATTTTTTCGAACTCGGAGGCAGCTCTCTGTTAGTTACTCGAGTGGTGGCGGAGCTAACCAAGAAACTGGGAGTCGAGTTGCCTGTTCGGGATTTCTTTGCGAATCCAACGGTTGTCAGCAGTGCGCGCCATCTGGCTGAGTTGACCGGACAACCGGTGCTCGACCAAGCCGAAGTAGCAACTGCCGCTCGCCTCAGCCGCGCTCGGCAGCCACGACTCCAACCAGGTTTCATCACACAGGGTGATCGGCAGCTGTTTCATGTGCACTACGCGCCTCCTGAAACCGGCCAATTCGAATCGGATACCGATCGTTTGGCGGTCCTGATGTGCCATTCGCTGGGGCATGAATACACCCGAGCGTACCGCAATCTGCAACAGCTGGCGCTGATGCTTGCGCGACGTGGTCACCACGTTTTGCGTTTTGACTATTCCGGAACGGGCAACTCGTCCGGAGATTGCGCCGATGGGCGGTTGGAGTCGTTGCAAAGCGATACACGCAAGGCGGCTGAGCATCTCCTGGGTTGTTCCGGCGCCATGCGATACGCTGTGGTCGGTATTCGGTTGGGTGCGACGGTGGCCGCCACCACGCCGTTTGAACAGCCGCCCGAACGCTGCGTGTTGTGGGATCCGGTGGTGGACGGCCAGGCGTTTCTAAATACCCTGTGGCAATTGCACGACTATGCTCTAAGCAGTCAAACACGGTTTGCTCGTGTGATCCAAGATAGCGAACCCAATCAAGTTTTCGGGCACGCCACCAGTCCGGAGCAGCTCTCTAGTTTGGCCAAATTGCAGCTGCCGCAGGACCTTTCACCGGCCAGTCTGCTGCTCACTAGCGCGGGTTACACAGACGAGGAGACTGGGTTCCGAGTATCGGCGGGCAGCCGACAAAGGTCAGTCGCTGACGAGATTTACTGGCACCGACAAGAGTTCACGGAAAGTGCCTTTTCGTCTCCTGACGCCTTTCGTGAAATCCAAGATTTCCTCGATCATCCAGGTGATCGGAACGGTGTGAGCTGCACGGATGTCCCGTTTCATGCATGAAGTAGTGGCTCAGATGTGGCCACCATGTGAAAGATAAAGTGAACCGAATTAGTTGAGAAACGAATCGCCGATGAGCGAACAAGCGATTGTATTTGGCAACTACGACAACTTGGTGGGCATTCTGAACCGTCCGCGTCGTCCAGCGGGACCGGACTTTGCGGTGATCTTGCTGACGCCGGGCATGGTGCACAACGCGGGTCCATTTCGCTTGCATGTGCAACTGGCACGAGCCCTGGCTGAAGGCGGTTTGGCAAGTCTGCGTTTTGATCTATCGGGGATTGGTGAGAGTTTGGCGGTGGGCGCGTCTGGCTCGTCTCTGGAGCGGGCTGCGGACGAGGTGTCTCAAGCAGTGGACTGGCTCAAGCAAGCGCATGGAATACAGCGGGTCGCTTTGTGCGGTCTATGTTCTGGCGCCGACGACGCCATCTTCTCAGCACTGCAAGATCGAAGAGTGGTTGGTGTGTTTGCCATTGATGGATGTGGTTACCGCACGCCGCGTTACTACCGCCAGCGGTTGATATCCCACTACCTTCCCAAACTGCTCAACCCCAAGAAATGGCGTAGCGTGGTGTCGAGATGGTGGCGCGGACCGGAGCAGCGTCCTGGGGCATTGCAATTGGGAACCGATGTCCGAGAGTTTCCGGAGCGGGCCACGGCCGAGCGGCAGTTGGGATCGCTCCTGGACCGAGGTGTGCAGCTGCACTTTCACTACACCGGCGGAATCGGCGAGTACTACAACTATGCAGAGCAGTTTTCTGACATGTTTCCGACACTGGTCAATCGATCAGGCCTGACGACCAGTTTCCAGCCAGCGTCGGATCACGTAGCCCTGCTGTGCGAGCATCGTCGAGAACTGGTGGACTTGGCCTGTCTCACGTTGCGAGGCATGGCCCAGGATCTTGCTTCGCCGGAGGCAACGATGCTACCCATGCTGCCGAGCAGTGGCTGGACCGTCGAGCCGACGATTTGCGCACACTGATTCATTCGGCTTGCCAAAAGTCTTGCAACCGCTGCAAAGCGGACTGCAACCGGGCTGGCGACTGGGCAAAGCACAGACGAAACCAGCTGTGCGCATGAGGGTCGAAGGTCGTTCCCGGCGCCAACCCGACGCCAGCTTCATTCATCATGCGGGCCGCGTAGTCCAGATTGTCCCGCACTCCTTCGACTTCGAAGAAAGCGTAGAACGTGGCCGGCGGTCGCAAAAAGCGGATTTGCGGCACGCCGGCGAAGACCTCCTCGATGGTGTCCAAGTTGTGCCGGTAGCGGGCCACCGATTCGGCGATAAAGGGCTCGCCATCGGTCAGCGCCTGGGTGGCGGCCCGCTGAGTAAACGCCGGCGCGCTCGAAATGGAAAACTCGATGATCCGTTCCAACGTCGGCATTAGACTGGTTGGGGCCGTAAGCCATCCCAGACGCCACCCCGTCATGGCCCAAGCCTTCGAGAAACTGTTGACGATTAATACGCGATCTTCCGGTTCGGCGATCTCGACCCAGGATGGAGCTACCGGACCGTCGAAGTAGATTCGACTGTACACTTCGTCGGAGATAATCCACGTGCCATACCGACGGCTAGCAGCCAACAGGGCTAGCTGATCATCTCGCGACTGAACCCACCCGGTGGGATTACTCGGGGAGTTGACCAGCACGGCCCGCGCCGTCGCGCAGGCTTCCACCAAACGATTTATGTCCAGCTGCCAGCCGATCTGTGGACCATAGTGCATGGGCACGGTTTGCACTTGCGCACCCTGAAGCGCGGGAATCGATTGCAGATTCGGAAATGCGGGCGTGGGTGTGACCACTTGATCGCCCTCGCGCAGCACGCATTGGAAGGCCAAGTTGATGGCATTGCCGCCGGAGACGGTGACTGCGATGCGTTCCGGTGAAGGCCCCGCGCTGTGCAGCTTGCGCAGGTAACTCGACAAGGCTTCCCGGAGGAACATCCGCCCAAGTCCCTCGGTATAGAACGTTTCTCCCTGATTCAGGGAATCAATGGCGGCCTGCCGTATGAAGTCGGGAGTTGCGACGTCCGGTTCGCCAAACCAGAGACTGATGACATCCGATCGACCCATCGCAGCATTCGCCAGCTGGCGGGTCAAGTTGCCTCGGACGCCGGCCGCACGGCTGTCCAAGTGCTCGGCTGCTGGCGGGCGCGCGGACGATTCAAGAGTCAAGAGAGTCTAACCCCAGTTCGTTGGCGGGTCGGTCTAGGAGATTTCCCGCCGCTGGAGTGCGAGCATTGTCGGCAGTCGGGCCTTCCGCTTCTGTCGCGGACGAAGATGCGGACGAAGCTCCCTGCTGGTCGGGCTCCTTGTCGGTCACGCGCACAACCAAGTTACGTTCCTTAATGTCGACAACTTCAACAACTTGTCCCGTCTCGATCACGCCACTTTCGGCAACCGCGTTGTAGGCTCGACCGCCGACTCGAATCTGACCTGCTGGTAACAGGGGAGAGTCACAGACCACCACCGAGCCAATGAACTCCTGGTGCAGTTCGAAGAAGGACGGTACCGAGGACTCCGAAGACTCCGGTAAATTCAAAATGACTCGTTTGCCGATCGGCGTGTGAGGCCAAATTTTGATCGCCAAAAAGGCGAACGTGGGCACTGATGCGGCCACCAGGGTAATCATGGCCATGCCCATCGTTTGGCTGGACCGGAAAGCAAACAGAATTGCCGCCAACGCAGTCGCCGCGGCGATCAGCAGCAACATGCCGCCACTGGGCACGAACAGATCCACCATGGCCAGCACGGCGGCGACGCAGTACAACAGTAATGCCAGATAAAGCGGGTCCATACGATAGTCGCAGTGGAAGCAGAGCGGCTGGTGAAACGCCGCTCCTATCCTATGCCACGCATGCTATCGAGGCCACCGCACGCGCCATGCGTCGGTCGAGAAACTCGATGGTTCAAGGTTCCAGTTTGGATAGCAGGCTACCGTTGTCGGCTACGGCCAGCAGCGGCCGGTAATAGTCTCGTTGGCTACCAAACAAACGACCGGGAGTCCAAACCATGGCTATTCCCAGGTTCCAACCCTCGCGGCTGTAAGGGTCACTGGCCTCTGAAGGCGGTAACAGATAAGTTGCCGAGGCGTGCAAGCCGACTTGATGCTGCAGTGGTGCGGAGAGGTCGATGCCAAGTACAGCCGATGATTCTTCGGTGAAGCCTGCTTGTACTTCGGCGGCCACGCGTCCACAGTCACCAAAACGGCAGCGGTAGAAGAATCGATAGGTGTTCATCGCCGACAAGCGCAAGTCGACTGGCGTGGCTAGTCCCGTTATGGTGGCCGTGGTGTCGTCGGTCTGTTGGCTGTCTGTAAAGCGAAATCCAAAATCGTGGCACGGAGAGAATAGAAAGCTCACTTCACCGCGCAGCTGCAGCAAGTCGGCTTGATAGACCCAGTCATCGTGCAAGTAGTCGACCACCAAGCCGCCTTGGAATCCGTAGTCGACACGACGGAACAATCCAGCCGTGATGAACGTCTGTGTTCGTGAGTCGATGCCCGCGTAGGTGCCGTCAATTTGAGTGTGCGTAAAGCGCATACCCAGCTGGGCACCAACTTGTCCGCCGGCGACACTCGGTAGTCGCGAACCGAAGTTGAATCCTTCTTGAAAACCAAAGCTGCCGCCAACTTGCCCCGCTGTGTTGCTGCCCGTGGTTAGGAAACTGCCCTCGCCGGTAAAGCTGGTCGTACCCAGCCACAAATCAGCGCGACTCCAATCCAACAGAAAGCCAGTTGGATTGCAGCAACAACGGTCTGCCATGCCACAATGGTCACAGCCTGCCAAGCCGGCGGTGTCCGATGAGTCCAACACCACTGTGTCGTGCTCAAACGCGTGCGAAGCAGTCGGTGCTAGTGTTTGTTCTGCCGTCAATGAACCTGCTGAAGCGCGGCGGACTGGAGGACGACGATGGTGTGCCGTATGGCCGTGACTTGCTCCGCGCGAAGAGTTGGAGATATGACGGACCTGTGCTGGTCGACCCTGCGTGCCAGCCCGGCTGTTGGACTGCGCCTGGAGCGGTTGCCAGCTAACCAGCAGAAGACAGCAAACGCAGCCGATGAAGCTGGTTTGCCTCAGGAGATTAGGTTGCCTCAAGAAGCGGGGCATGGAGCCAGCGGTCCTAGCGCGAATCGCGCGCAGTCCGTCCGCCCCCGCAGCTGTGATCGACCATCCAGCACCCGGTAATCCACAAAATTTACTTGGTTCCTACAAATTAATAACCGACGCAATTCCTTTCCCGACGATCGCAGCCGGCGAGCAATGGCCGCTTGGCAGCGCGATTTCGCGAAAATGGCCAGGAAATCGGCATTTCTGCCGAGCGATTTGCAATGTCGCGTCCTTTATGGTTTGATTGAGGAGTGGCACTTGTCGAGCGCTATTTCTCTTCTTTGCACGCGACAGCTGCCCTTTGCCAACTCTCGTTCGCTAATCGCCTTTCACTGGTTCTTTCACTGGGACTCCACCATGGAATTGGTTGCTTGTTTAGTCGGTGGCCTGTGTTTGATCGCTTGTGGGTTGGGATTGTTTAGGTTGCATCCGCCAAATTGGCAAAATGACGGGGACCTGACGGACGATCATCGCCGGGCAATACAGCGGTGGTCGGGAGTGCAGCGGGTCGTCCGCGCGATGAATAATTCGCTGATGATTCTCATCGGCTGTCTGATCGCATCGACGGGCTTTGTACCGCATGGCCGCGCTTGGATGCTGTTGTGGGGCGGTGTGTTGGTGATGCTGCTGGTCTGCATTTTGTTCGCCATGATCGACGCTTTCAGTTCCTTGGCAGGATATCGTCGAGCGTTGCCAGAAGCTGCGCGCCGCTCGTTTTCCGCGGATCCACAGTTGCGGTCGTCGGAATAGTTCTCAAACCGGCGCCACAGCGCCCGCCCCGCGGGTAGCCTTGGAACCCATCTGAAAAACTCACTACGGGCAGGAGTGCTCGTCCTGTCGTGAGGTTTTAGGATCGATTCTTGAGCCTGCAACGCTAGCAATTCATCAGCGGAGTTGTGCGGGTGACTGCCAAGGCCGCTTGCTTAACTGCCGGCGCCCTGGCCATGACGCAACTATTGCCGTTTGCTCAGCTGCCACATCCAGCTAGACTCCAGCCGCGGCCGAGCCGCAACATGGACCGGTGGTCGACGCGCGGGCGCGACAGACAGGATGTCTGCGACTGTTGCTAAGGCGATAACTCTCGGTCAACTGGCAAGCGGCGTTCCACTCGCACTAACTACGATTCATGCTAAGGATGGCTGAATGTATCGATGGATCTTGTGCTGGCGCTATCTACGGACTCGCTACATCGCGCTGGCCTCAGTAGTGAGCGTCATGCTGGGCGTGGCCACGCTGATTATTGTCAACAGCGTCATGGATGGCTTCACGACGGAAATGCAGCAACGGATGCATGGCATCCTGTCGGACGTCATTGTCGAGAGTCACAGCGCCAATGGATTGCCGAATCACGAGTTGTTCGAGCAGGAGATCCGCAAGACAGTCGGCGATGACTTGGTAGGCATTACCACGGTGGTGCACGTGCCGGCGATGGTGTCCATCGATCATCGTGGCGAGACGATTACTCGTCAAATCAACTTGATCGGGATCGACATAGATTCCTATGCCGACGTGAGCGACTTCAGCAAGTACTTGCTGCATCCCGAGAACCAAAAGAAGATCAGCTTCGATCTGCGCGAATCCGGATATGCGCCCGATTGGCCTGGATTTCCAGAATCCGGGTGGATCCATCGTCGACAAGCGGCAGCCGCTCGTAAGCGTATTGTCCAGTTGCAAATGGAGTACGAAGCCGAGCAGGTGCGGCACAAACTTCTGAACCAGCAAATCGACCAAGCCGCTGCAGCTCATCGAAATGCAGCTCAGCGAAGCGGCGACCAGCTGCCTGGGACGCAAGCTGCGCCGCTGGACGAGCAAGTCGAGGATGCTGCCGGGCATGGGCTGTCACTGCCACAAGCCCCGGCTCATTTGGCAGCTCAGCCGGATGCCTCTGGTGAAACTAATGCTGCCGGTGGCCCAACCTTCGATGCCCAGGCGTCTCGTCCAGAAGACGTGGCCAAGGTGTTTGATGCCGAGGTATCTCAGCACGACGGGATTGTGTTGGGGATCAGTATCGGCACGACGCGCTATCGAAATCAGGCCGGCGAGGTGACGGATTACTACTACGCCCGACCCGGAGACGACGTCCAAGTTACCTTTCCGTCGGCAGGTAATACACCACGCGCCATCAATGAACGATTTACGGTCATTGATTTCTACGAAAGCAAGATGAGCGAGTACGACGCCACATTTGCGTTTGTGCCCATCGATCGACTGCAGAAGTATCGCGGCATGCAGAATGCCGTCAGTTCGATTCAGCTCAAGCTACGCGAGGGTGCTGATCTGAATGCGGTCCGCGACCAGCTGCGCGCCAAGTTCCCGTTAGAGATGATGGTGCAAGTCAATACTTGGCGCGATCTCCAGGGAGCGCTGCTAGCTGCCGTGCAAATGGAGACAACCATCCTGAACATTTTGTTGTTCCTGATTATCGCAGTCGCTGGCTTCGGTATTCTGGCAACGTTTTTTATGATTGTCGTCGAGAAAACCAAGGACATTGGCATTCTGAAATCACTGGGCGCCGGCGGATCCGGAGTGGCCTCGATCTTCTT